>NZ_JAEMUC010000044.1:0-57069 GCF_018342455.1 Neochlamydia sp. AcF95
AGCAGTAAACATACAAAATATCGAATTATTTCCGCAACTCCTATTTTCCTTTTTCTTTATTTTTTTCCTAAGCTTCTGAAAATTAGTAAGCTTTTCTCTTAATTATCCTTGGCACCTAGTTTTCTTTGCCTTATAGGTAAAGGTAAAATCATTAGCTTAAAAGAACAAATTAGAAAATATTATAAACGGCAAACACTTATTTAGAAGACTTAAACTGTGAGAGTTAGTATATCACAGTCTTTTTTTTATTCCACTATTATTTTGGCTACATCGTCTTTAGCACCCCCTTATAACTTTAACATGCGCCTTGCAAGTTGCTAGCAAAAGGAAGACAAATCCTTCATGAGTAATTCACTCGGACCTTTAAACCAATAAGCTTGCACTACTTATCATTTAACTCTTTGGCGTGAATAACAAAAGCTTTTCATAACAAAGAAATTTAGCTTGGTCTACTCTTTAAAACTTTCTTAGATTTTAGCCTTTTCTAAAGCTTTTCTTATAAAGCAGATTAGATGGCTTTTAAAAGTAACCTTGGGCAGCACTTAAGAAAAGGAAAGAGTCAGCTTCTAGGGTTAATCACCTTTCAGAGTAGGCATAAAGAGTTTATCTAAACTTTGTTAATCTCACATTCCACAAGTTAATCTCCTTCATCATCTAATTTGTGCTAAAGGGAACGAAAAACTGTCAAATCATGTCTCATTCTAGGGTTTAAATTAAGGATTAATTCTGGTGTGCTTTCATCTAAAAGACCTAAGGTAAAATTCAATAAAATGGTAAGAGTGCTTAAGCCATAAAATGTTAATTTTTTAGAGGTTACTAATATACTCTCTCTTGTTGGCTAAGCATTGCCTAGTTTAGACACAATTTAGCAAAAAAAGCTGCTGAAATAGAGGGTACAAAAAGAAATATTCAAAGAGCTTGGGGGAATTACTGACAATTACTAAGGTTGGCTTGAATAAAGAAATTAAAAAACTGAATGCAGCAGACGAGACAATAACAAAAAGATAATCATAGCTTTGCTTCAAAATTTTCTTGCAAAGTGGGGAAATATTTTATGTTTAGTGATTCTTACTCCTTAGATGCAAGTTAGGCAGACCAGAAGCTTTTGATAAAATTAACCTACAATGCATGGTCTTTTAATAATTTAGGAGGCCGCTTAATTTTTAAGTCCTTTTAACTACAGCTTATTGTTGAAGCAGCTACTAACCAAAATGGCCTTTTTTATAAAAGTTTTGCCAACGGCCTCTACCCTTTGTTGCCAAGCTGCTGTTTTAAAAGGTTTATTCAATAAAGCTTTCTTCATCATCAAGAGACTCTTCTTTAATGTAGCCCAGCTGAAATAAAGGGTCCATATTACTATAAATGTATTGGCAGAACCTTTGTAATTCATCTTCCAGCTGCCACAGCTTGAGTTCTTTAGCACTTACTTTGCTTAGGTCTCGAGTACCATGTTCTCTGGGAAACTTCAAATCGTACCAAATTTTGGTTACAAGCAGCCCATCGATCTTTGTTCTTGCTTCCACAGCATTATAAATGCTTTCACCGGGTAGGAAAGAAAAATGAATGGCACTGCGCATCATGTTAATGGTGTCTGCAGGAGAAATTCCTATTAATTTTATCGCTTTTCTTAATTCTTCCCGCAAGTTAGTGTCTACAATAGCAGGATCATCGGTATTTAAGCTAACGGCGATACCTTGTTCTAAGAAAGCTTTTAAAGGCACTTCCTCTATTTTAACACCTGTGGTGGCTTGTACAGTGGTCAGGCATATTTCAACCAATTTATTCCTTTTTAAAAGGTTTAAATTTTTTATTAGATTTGTTGTATCCGCGATCATCGTTCCATGCCCTATACGTTCAGATACCTTTAAGACACTAGAAAGCTCATCTTTCACATATTTTTGGATGCTATCATAATGCGAATTGGCAAATTCAAGAGTATGATAGGTAACTTTAACGGCAGGATAATGCTTACGCAAGGCTTTAATAATAGCTATTTGATCATAAAAATTATTTATTGAATTGGCAGTATTCTGAGGGCCATCCACTGTCAAGCCAACTATTCGTTCCTTTTCATCAGCTGCAATGTAGGCCGAAGCTGCCAATGCCCAAGCAAAAAATTCACCTAGCGAGTAATGACGCATAACTTCAAAAATTAATTTAATAGTAATGGGATTACTGGCATCAAATACATTCGGACGCAGTTTAATTTTCTGTTTTTTTAATAGACTATTAATCTGCTGATTAATATCTAGTTCAGCTTGATCAAGCTCATCATTCATCACTTTTTCGAAGGCTTCTACGTATGTCATGTTTAGCAAGCTTTTCCACTCTTCTTCCAGATTCTCCATCTTTTTCTGTGGATCTTGGCCTACTTTATCTCTCCACCTACCTTGCAGCTTTCTTTTAAACTTATTTTTTTCGCTATCCGTTAGTAAGACATCTAGGGTATGTTTGGGGTTAATAAGGTATCCGATAAATTGCTCAATTTTATCAATGGGCATTTCTTCAATGTGCTCATATTCATCAGCTTTAATTTGAAGTTCCACCTCTTCAATAAATACGCTAGGTACAGGCACTACATACAAGCCAAACATGAGCTCATTATAAATAATATTGCTTAGCTCTGCTTGATATAAGATAATCAAAAGCTGTTCACTTAGAGGGATTCTATCTAAGATACTGCCTATCGGTCCAAAGGTTGCATCAAATTTCCTACTTAAAAATTCCTCTTTAAACTTAAAAGATAATTGCTCAAGAAGGGGCTGGTTAACCGGCACGCAGCACAATTCGTGTAAAAATGTACCTAGCGGCATGCTATACTTTTCTTCAATTTCTTGCCAGGTAAGTCTAGTAATATCATGGCTTTCTAATCCATTTTTTGTTGGCGTCTTCTTCCTTCTCCAAACCTTCTTGTTTTCATCGTAATAAAGATTATATTTTTTTACTAACTTTTCAAGCTCCCAGGGTGGTATAGCACCCTCTGTATGCTCATGTAAATTTGCAAAAGGAAAAGGTCCTTCATCTTTGCTTCTTGCTCCATACATCGACTGAAATGAATACTCTTTTAGATGGCCCGTCGCCACTCTCACGTTATTATGCAATTCTTCAAGGATCCTATAGACAATTTTATTAACCCTTTCATCGCCTAATAATAAAACTTCTGAAGGAGAAATATCTTGACGATGGAGGCGCGAGGGGGGTAGAGATTTGGACCTTGTAGATTTGGATTTAGCGAAGGAACCTGCAGAATTTTTTTCTGAAGCTTCATCACTCCTATCTACCCGCGCACCAAGAGAGTAGCTAGAAAGCCTCATCCTCATTACATAATTGCTGAAATCAGCTGCATAACTAGCTGCACAACTATAAGTAGAATCATAGAAGGAAAAAAGCCAACTTATCATTTATTACTCCATCATACAATTTATAATAAATTTCAGCACACAAACGTTTGAGTTTGAATCTAAAGCAGTAGTTGACCATGGCACAATAGCCACTAATTAAATAATTTGCAATACTATTTTGATGCATGAATCATAGAATAGATTAACCCCCCTTTAATAAAAGGGGGTATCCTAAAAAGATTAAAAATGGTTAATTCCATGCTGCAAGAATAGCTAGCAAGAGAAGAGCGACAATATTAACAATTTTTATCATGGGATTAATTGCAGGACCTGCCGTGTCTTTATAAGGATCGCCGACAGTATCCCCGGTGATAGCAGCATGGTGAGCAAGAGAACCTTTTCCACCATAATTTCCTTCTTCAATTAGCTTCTTAGCATTATCCCATGCGCCTCCACCAGAGGTCATAGATAAACCTACGAAAAGCCCTGTCACTACTACCCCAAGAAGCATTGCGCCTAGGGTGACAAAGGCTTCATTTTGCCCTGCAACATACAGAATGACAAAATAGACGAGAAAAGGAGCGCATACTGGCAACAAGGAAGGAACAATCATTTGCTTGATTGCAGCTTTTGTCAGCATGTCGACAGCTCTTCCATAATCCGGACGTGCAGTTCCTTGCATAATTCCTGAGATTTCTTTGAATTGACGGCGTACTTCTACGACTACAGCGCCCGCTGCACGGCCTACAGCCATCATACACATAGCTCCGAATAGATAGGGAAGAAGGCCACCGATAAACAAACCTACTACTGTATAAGGGTTTTGCAAATGGAAGCTCGCCATATTTTCAGGAAAATAGTGAGCCAAGTCTTGTATAAAGGCTGCAAAAAGGACAAGTGCAGCAAAGCCAGCTGAACCTATAGCATAACCTTTTGTTACAGCTTTAGTGGTATTTCCCACAGCATCAAGCGCATCGGTAGTTTTACGGATAGCTTCTGGCAAATTACTCATTTCTGCAATGCCTCCCGCATTATCTGTCACAGGACCATAGGCATCCAAGGCAACGACCATTCCGGCTAAGGCTAACATACTTGTAGCTGCCACCCCAATCCCAAATAAGCCTGCATTCAAGTAGGAGACGAGAATACCAGCACAAATCACCACGACTGGAAGGGCTGTAGCCTCTAAAGAGACAGCTAAACCTTGGATAACATTCGTGCCATGTCCTGTTGTAGATGCTTCTGCAATACTTTTCACAGGCCTATACTTTGTCAAAGTATAATATTCTGTAATCCACATAAGTAGACCTGTTACCACCAGACCAGTAAGCGCACAACAAAAAAGATTAAATCCATTAAAAACATGATTGTTTGCTTGATAAGCAATATCAAAGCCTAGCAGCCAATGAGTCAACCCTGCAATAGCCATGGCAGAAAAGACTGCGGTAGCAAAAAATCCTTTATAAAGAGCTTTCATAATATCATGAGTAGCTCCAAGACGTACGAAAAATGTCCCGATAATAGAGGCTATTACGCAAACTGCACAAATAGCTAAAGGATAATACATCATTTTTTCTAAGATAATATCTTGAAAAAACATGCCAGCAAGAAGCATAGTCCCTACGATGGTAACTACATATGTCTCAAAAAGGTCTGCTGCCATTCCTGCACAATCCCCTACATTATCCCCTACATTATCAGCAATAACAGCTGGATTACGAGGATCATCTTCTGGAATACCTGCCTCAATTTTTCCTACTAAGTCTGCACCAACGTCTGCTCCTTTGGTAAAAATTCCTCCTCCTAAGCGAGCAAAAATGGAAATCAAGGAAGCACCAAAACCTAAAGCGACGAGAGATTCAAGAAGTTCGCGAGCAGGAATAGTAGAATTTTTTAAAAAAATGTAATATCCTGCGGTCCCTATTAAACCAAAGCCAACCACCAAAAGACCCGTAATGGCTCCCGATTTGAAGGATACATTTAAGGCTTGCTGAAGACCTTGCTTTGCAGCTTCTGTAGTACGAACATTTGCTCGCACAGAGATATTCATGCCAATATAGCCTGTTAGCCCAGATAAAACAGCTCCAATTAAAAAGCCCACGCTTACATACCAACCCAATAACCAGGTTAAAAGTGCAAATACTAAGATTCCCACTAGACCAATCGTTTGATATTGACGATTTAAATAGGCACGAGCCCCCTCTTGAATAGCTGCTGCTATTTCTTGCATCCTTTCATTACCTGTGCTTAGGGATAAGACAGAACGTATTGTCAAAATTCCGTAGAACAAGGCTAAAAGGCCGCATACGATTAAAAATCCATCTTCGTATGACAACATTAGTTTTCCTCTTTGATTTTGGTTAATGAAAAAAAATAAAAATAGTAGAGAGAGAGGAATTAGTTCAATAGGAAAAGATAAAACTGATGAAAGATAGATTTTATATCTGTATAGTTAAGATATCTTGCCAGCAGGTAGTATAACGAGGAGAGCAATTTTCTTGCCTAGCTTTCCATGGCTGCTTAATGCCTTCTGCAGCCATTTTTATTACTCGGCGGCCATATTGATGATTTAATTGATCTATTAGATTTATTAAGACTTGCTCTTTTTTATTGCTAAAATGATTTTCTTCAAAAAGGTCAAGTTGATAATCACCTTTGGATACTAGGCCTCCCAGAGTCAAACCTGTCTTTTTATATAAAAAACCTTCGCGAAATAGGCGAGTTACACCTTCCTTAGCATAAGTGATCATTTTGGGTGTATAGTCGCTAGGTTGAGGTAAAGTAATTTGCATGTTATTGTAATAGTAAGGAGACTGATGATGCTTATTAGTCATCAAAAACACATCTATAAATGAAGCTTTGCTCTGCTGTTTACGCAATTTCTCAGCTGCTATGGAAACATACGTTGAAATAGCTTCTAGCAACTCATTTAAATCTGAAACAGCTTTACTAAAAGAGCGTGAACAAGTGATGGATTTTTTAGATGCCGGAGCTTCTTTTAAAGATAGGCATGATACTCCTCGCAGTTCCCATGCTATTCGTAAGCCTGTGACTGAAAGATTTTTTTTTATCCATAAGTCCTCAGAATTTTTAAACTCACTGGCTGTGTGTATATTCTGGCGATGGAGGTAAGAGGAAATTTTCTTTCCAATCCCCCAAATCTCATCAACAGAAAGTTGGCTCAGCACCTTTTCGCACACTTTCATAGTTTCCATGGAAAAAACATTTTGGCAAACAGAATATCTTTTAGCCATATCATTGGCTATTTTAGCAAGAGTCATGGTAGGCGCTAGGCCAATAGATGTGGGTATCCCTGTATGTTGGAGGATGATGCGCTGAATTTCTCTGCAATAAGCTTCCTTATCTACAGCATCTACCCTTAAAAAAGCCTCATCGATAGAGTATATATCTATTTCGGGTGAAAATTGCTGCAACGTGCGCATCACACGATGAGACATATCCCCATATAAAGTATAATTAGAGGATAAAACTTTTACATCATATTTTCTAAATAAATCTCTATACCCAAAAGCGGGAGCACCCATTAAGATTCCTAAAAATTTAGCTTCTTTGGAACGAGCTATAATACACCCATCATTGCTCGAGAGCACTACTACCGGCTTTCCCATCAAATGTGGATTGAAAACTCTCTCACAAGAAACATAAAAATTATTACAATCCACCAAAGCATACATAAGTTTATTGCGGCCGATGGATGACATAAGTAACCACCCCCCATACTTGAAAATCAAGGGTAGCATTTACGTATAAAATCGAAGAGGATGGATGAGCTGAAACTAGCTGTATGCCTTGGGACCCTAATACATAGCGTCTGACCATAAATTCGCCATTTACAATAGCTACGATGATTTTGCCACTTAAAGGTGCTAAACTTCGGTCCACCACCAGAATATCTCCTGAACAAACCCCCGCTTCACGCATAGAATCACCTTGCACCCGTACAAAAAACGTACTTGCAGGATGCTTGACCACCAGCTCGTTTAAATCCAAACGCTTTTCTATATAATTTTCTGCTGGTGAAGGGAAACCTGCCGAAACACTATCTTGGAATAAGGGAATCAATAGCTTTTTGGCAGCTGAAGAGCTTGAATAAAAAATTTCATCCATCGTCTGTATTTTCATACAAGTTTCCCTAATAAAGCTACTTAAACCCTAGAGTATAAAATTTGCTTAGGTTTTTTAAAATTAACCACAGCTATATTAAAATAAAGGCACTAATAAAAGCATTTTTTAGTAACAGAGCCTTCTGGCAACTATCCATTAAATTAATTTCTTAAAACTCTATCAATTTTAGGAGGCTGACTTTAAAATTCTAATGAAAGGGATTTTTTATCAATCAACTATAAAGCAAAGCATCCGTTCCTATAAGACCTTAAGAAGGTTGCCCTTCTTAACCCCCTCATGCTACCTTTCCAAGCATTAAGGTATCCTAGAAAATACTGGAAGGAGCCAACTTAAGTTATATAGCAAAAACTATTTCTTGCAGCTATACCTTATCTCGCATCTTTATCTAGATCTAGCATCTTCTCTTGCGCAAGGCAAGTTACATTAAAAATGTTTATGAAAGCCGCTTGCCAAAACGCTACTTTTTTCCTATCTATTTCTATCATTATAGACTTTAAAAAAACTTAGTCTGCATGCTCCACCTTCTGAAAGATATCCCTCTGCTTAGCAAAAGGAGCTTTATAAAGTATGAGACTGGATAAAAGAATAGATTAAAGGCGTATTATTATACTATTCATTCATTAATCCACAGCCTCGTGTAATTCTTCAACATTTTTAATCACTTTCTTTCTAAAAGCTAGGGCATAAATCTCCTTTTTGGATAGCTAGATAATATCTTTTGCAGCTTATCTCCTTTAAAGGAAGCTATTTTTACCTTGAAAATCTACACCTTCTTATTAGCTATTTTAAAAGCTTCCTAAAGCTTACCAAAAGTTTTTTAGTAGGACTTAAAGTAGGCTTTGGCTTCATTTGCGCTTTAACTTTAGCTTTTATCTAAATACTGCTTGTTTTGTGTTAAGCAAGCAGCTACACTTGTCATAAAAAAACCTACAGACGTCTCGTGAGCAATACCGTTTATATTAACTGTGACAATATAAGTAAATCCTTTGGAACTCATCATTTATTTAAAGGTATCTCCGCCGGCATTTTTCAAGGAGATAAAATTGGAATTATTGGGCCCAATGGGGCTGGAAAATCTACCTTTATGAAAATTTTGGCTGGTAAAGAAAGTGCCGACGAAGGGACAGTAGCGATTAGACGCAATTTACGGATTGCTTATGTCTCTCAAATGACTTCTTATCCAGATCAATCAATTTATGAAATTCTAAGAGAAACTTTAAACTCTAATGATCCTCATTTAGCACCTCATGAAGCAGCCATACGTATTGAATCTATTATGAGTAAAACTGGATTTCCAGACATCCAACAAAGTGCTAAACTTTTGTCAGGAGGTTGGAGAAAACGCTTAGATATTGCCAAAGGGCTTATTTGCGATCCTCAACTACTACTTTTAGACGAGCCTACTAACCACTTAGATCTAGAAGGCATTCAATGGCTTGAAAAATTGCTCCAGCAGGAAAATCTGACCTTTATGGTAATAAGCCATGATAGATATTTTTTAGCCAAGATATCGTCCCGCATGTTTGAATTAAATGCTCAATTTCCTAAGGGGCTATTTACGGCAGTAGGCAATTATGAAGACTTCCTACTGAGGAGAGAACAATTTTTAAGTGGCCAGGCGCAGTACCAAAAATCTTTATCATCCAAAGTACGTTATGAGCAGGAATGGCTAAAGCAATCTCCTAAAGCACGCACGACTAAGGCCCAGGCTCGCATTCAACAAGCAGGCAAGCTAATTGATGAGCTAGCAGATGTTCAAACAAGAAATAAGCAAACACGCTCTCTTATTAATTTTACTTCTACTGACCGTTTAACCCAAAAGCTGCTCGTTACCAAAAACCTCTCCAAATCTGTGGATAATAAATTGTTATTTTCTAAGTTAGATCTTACTCTTTCTCCTGGAATGCGCCTAGGAATCATTGGAGCTAATGGAACCGGCAAGACAACATTATTAAAGATGTTTGCAGGAATGATACCACCGGATGCAGGAACAATTAAATTGGCAGAAGGCTTGCGTATTGTCTATTTTGACCAACACCGTTCTCAGATGCCTGCTCACCTTACTTTGAGAGAAGCTCTAGCAACCAACGGAGAATATGTAAGTTATCGGGGACAACATATTCATGTCAATTCTTGGAGCAAGCGCTTTTTATTTTCTCCTGATCGTTTAGATTTACCTATTAGCCAATTATCCGGGGGAGAGAATGCTCGTATATTGATTGCTCGTTTAATGCTACAGCCGGCAGATATATTATTGCTCGATGAACCTACCAATGATTTGGATATACCTACTCTTGAAGTCTTGGAAGAAAGTCTATGTGAATTTACTGGTGCGATAGTTCTTATTACACACGATCGCTACATGATGGATAAAGTTTGCAATGTGGTTTTAGGATTAGGGTTAAAGGAGCCTATTCAGCTTTTTGCTGACTATTCTCAATGGGAAAAATATAAAGCTAAATTTGATACTCTCGATAGCCTTAAAAAAGAAAAGCCAGCTGAGAAAGCTCATGATAAAACTGAGCCTTTAATACCTAAACTATCCTACAAAGAAAAATATGAATTAGAGCAAATAGAAGCGAGCATCATTAAATACGAGGGTCAAGAAAAAAAACTTCATGAAGACATAGAAAGTGCTTCGGATGCTAACTTGCTACAGAAAAGCTGTATTGAATTAAATCAGGTGCAAGCAGAGTTGGAAAAACTTTATGAGCGTTGGCAATTTCTTGCCAGTAAACAAACTTGATCAATCCTTTTCCAGCCAAGCAAGAAACAATTTTATAGATTCCCCCCAAGCCGTTTAAGAGGAGCTCCTCTTCGAAATCTCGCTCTCTCCTTAAAGACACGATTGCATAAAGGGCTGATTAAAAGCGTGTTAATTTATTCATGCCTCTATTAGATATGAGCTCATTGCCTTGTTCATCCCCATGTCAAATTTTTATCTAATTATTTAGAGAGTATTTTAAGAAGCCTTATCCACTACATTATTCGCTTTTTCTTAGGGAAATGCCTTAAAGCTAGCTATGTTTCACATAGAAAAATCACCAAATATAGAAAACAATTCTTTTGGCTATCCAATCAAGAAGCCCGCAGCTTAGGGTTTCATTTATCTATCTTCTCTTGTTTTTCATAGATAGTAGGTGAAGTTGTCTCTTTTAAAACTAACCAATCATTACCCTTTTTTTATAAAAAAGCTAATAAAAGTATTGATAATAGCCACTACCACAGCAAAAGCTAGCGCCGAAAACGCGTCATTTACAAAAAACCCTGGAACTATCCAAGAAGCTAACATAACGCAAAAAGCGGAAACAAATAAGGTGGATAAGCCTAATGTTAAGATTGTAAGAGGAAAAGTTAAAATTAATAAAAGAGGGCGAACAAAAGTATTGATAAGCCCTAAGGCTAGAGCAACACCTAGAGCATTTCTAAAATTTGGAAGGCGAATGCCAGGTAAAAGATTAGCAGTAATAAAGATAGCTACGCTGTTTACAATTAATGAAACAATTTTTTTCATATAAAATCCTTGCTAAGTAGTTAGTCCTGTAATATGTAGATGGATGGCTAAGCTCTCTGTCTGCTTAATAAAAGCTATTTTCTGATAGACATGAATCATTTGTCTGTTTCCAAAAGAATCGTTGCTGTAATTGTATGACCACCCTCTGGGCATGCTGCATTGATTAAATGCTTTATTCATTGCATGCCTAAACCCTTATGAAGGCAAAGATGACTGATTATTAACTTAAACTCTGCTTCGTAAGTTGCTCATGGCCCCATTAACATGCAACACTCATAGTACTTGAAGAAAACTTATTAAGCTCTTTTTTTCAGCTACCCGTACAAGATAGCAATCAAAAAAGTTTGCACAAATTTTTGCTAACTTTCTATAAGCAATTCAAATTTCTAAAACGATAACTTAAAAAAGTGGATGTTACATACTCTTTTCTGAAATTTCTCTATGAAGCTACTTAAGCCTCCTCCCCTTCTGGCCTTATAGGAGGGCTTATATATTGGATATCATCTTTAAATTGGGCTTGCATACCATAACAATAGGGAAAAAATGGGATAAAAGTATGATTGGCTAAAGCTAGACCGACGTTAAAGCTTCTAGGAAAGAACTCCTTCCTATTTCAATTGCCCCATTTGCTGAATGATCGCTAAAGCTTCTTAAGAAGCTCTAGACATTTCTTTCACTAAGGATAGAATTAAATTTTCAACCCTCTTAAAAGTCAAAGCCCTACTTGTTATTTGATAGATGTTTAAAGCTTATGCTAAAAGAAGAATTTCACAAAGCAGGAGATATTAGGAATAAATAATAGCCTATGCAGATCTGCTTACTTACTAATAAAAAGCCAAAGAGCAAGCATGCCTTCATATTTTATCCATGATTCCGCCCATTTTGCTGAAACACTGAAAAATCAATAGATTAAATTAATTTTGAAAAGTAAACCCCTAGGAGGAAGGGTGGAGTTTAGTAGCAGAAGCCGAATAAATATAATGTTTTTTAAGAAACTAAATTTTCTTAAAGCTATCACTTTCGAAAATACGTCCTGCTATCTCACGCAATTCTTGCCATGCTAAACGTACGAGCACGTAACTTAAGATAAAAAACCAGCGCATAAGATGATTGATCTGAACAAAAGAATTGCAGGCAAAAAGATAACCGCTGAAAATTGCTTTAGTAAGCCGCATGGGCAATTCTTTAAGCTGCTTACCGATTAAGAAGATAAACGTGTAAAATTTTTGCAAAAGCTTAAACAAACCTTTTTTAGAGGCTTCTAAAGCACTACTTAACAATTGTTTGGCCCCTCCCTGAATCTTTTTCGCTTTCCCTAAAAAAAATTCTAGCATTTGTTGCCTTTTTTGCTTAAACCCGCCTTTAGGATTAAAAAATTGCTTAATAAAGCGAGGAACTATTATTTTAAAAACATCTTTTGCCCAATTCACCATCAGATGTTGGCTAAAGCGCGATGCTTTTAAAGCCGATAAGGTTAAGTTTTGAATAATACTACTTAAGTGTGTCAAATGGTGGTTTAACTTTGCCCTGCCGCTTTGGAAAAGATTGACGCTCCATTGGATTTGCGGCCTAGCCCATCCAATAAAGGGAAGAGTCACATTGACCACAGTTGAAGCCATTATTTCTACATGTTTAGAAATCTTTAGTCCTAAAGTTTGTAGCGTCTCATTGATGCGCTTTAGCTGATGGATTAGGTTATCGTTAAACCTCTGGATTTCCAGGCGAGGTTTTTCTATCTGCTTTTTTAAATATTTCTTAAAGGCATTAAATCTAACCTTTAAATCATTGATATAAAGATTAAGAGAGCCAGAAAACTCTTCTTTAACTATTTTCCACATCAATGATGCAAATTGGCGGGCCATTTCTACCTGCTTATCGCCTCGCTGATAAGTCTTTTGTAAGAGCATTTTTGTAACTGCTTCCGCGGTTTGAATGCTTCTTTGCATGATAGGCAAATAAGGCTGCAACAAACGATAGCTTAAAGCAACCATAGAATGTTTCAGATGTACAAACAAAGCCTGGCTTGTACGTTGGATCCATTGGATATATTCTATAGTATGCTTAAAGGCATGCGAAAAAAGATTTTTCATATTATGAATAGCATTCTTGCTAGTTTCATGGCTTTTAAGTGTGTGCCTTAGCTTGTGATGCATCATTTGGAAAGGTTTTAAGGAGAAATAAAATAAAAGAGGGACAGTATTTTCAACCATCCATTTAGGTAATCCGTATAGCAATAAATAAGGAGGTAAAGTGAATGCCAAAAAGATGTATTTGCCTGCGCGTGCAACCACTAGAAAATTCTGCATAAATTTGCCAATCTTAGCCGTTGCTTCTCTTTCAAGACGCAAACGAGAAGATCTTATTGTGTCTACCGGCTTTACCACGGGCGCTACCCTTGCCGTAGGATTACGGATCATGGCATAGAGATCATTGCCTGGCGTACACCTTCCTATACTGTCGCGCGCTACAGGGCCTTTCATGTATCTTTATATTTTGGTTAATTTAGTCTAGACACTTATATTATTTATAATAAATTTTAATTGAATTTTGCATTTATTATCAAGTGAAATAATCGTCTATAAGCTTTCTATCCCTCTAAATTTTCATTTTACTTGCATCAATTGGCTTAAATCCTTATAATCAGCTTGCTTTATGACTTTAGGAGTATAAAATGGTTCGTATTAGTAAACAAGCAGAAAGACGCAGCAAATCCCACCGCAAGCCTAGCCCTCCTGCTAAAAAAACTGGACCCCGTAAAGAAAATTTGAAAGAGGGATTTAAATCTCACTCAAATGCTTTGGAAGGCACGATTGCCAAACAAGCTTTTATTCCAAAAATTAAGTAATCTAAGGATCGAGTTATGTCAAGACATCCAAGCTTTGGAAAAGCCAACAAAGGGGCCACCAAACGTAACGTTTTAAAAAGATTTGAAAGAATCGATGTATTAAAAAAATTAGGACGCTGGGATGCGGAAAAGAAAACTCGCATAACAGGTTTACCTAAAACACCAGTTCTTTAGAAGAGTTACGGAGCCCCTACAGGCTCCTGGCTTTCCATCTTTTAAAAGTTTTTTATTCTTTCCCGTGCATTCGATAGGTCTTTCTGTTAACAAATTAGCTTTTAACCCATTTATTATCTTTGTGCAAATACACGTCTACAATAAGCAAAAAAACTTTTCTTTTTCTCTTCGGTTAGTCAAAAAAATTGCTGATGCTGTTATTAAGCTAGAAAACCAAAGGTGTGATGAGCTATCTATATATTTTGTAACACCTCTCGTAATTTCTAAGCTACATCAGCAATATTTTGATGATCCCTCGATAACTGACTGTATCTCTTTCCCTATGGATACGAATGATCATGGAGAAGGCCCGGAGAAATATAGAATTTTAGGAGAAATTTTTGTTTGCCCTCAAACTGCATTTGAATATGCTAAAAAACATTTAGGCGATCCTTACGAAGAATGCACTCTATATATTGTGCATGGGCTGCTTCATTTGATGGGATACGAGGATACGGAAAGAAAGAAAAAGCTAATTATGCGAAAAGCAGAAAAAAAACACATGATTAACTTAAAGAACCTTAATCTGTTACTATTACCTAAATAGATAATAAAGGAGAGATAGTTGTTTCTCATTTGGATGTTCTTTTTAACGCTTTTCTTCCTCATCGGATCTTTTCTCCTCACAGCAGTGATTAGCTCTTTCCGTCGTATGCATAAAAAAGATGCTCAAAAGCAAATCAAAGCGATGGATTCTTTTTTTTTGTACAAATCCTTTCATCATATTTTTTTTCCACATCATGAATACGAAAGCCTATTTTTCACAGCAATTTGTGCACAGAACTTAGTGCGTTTTGGTTATACAGCGTGCGGCATCATTTTTCTTTTACAGACAAGCCTCTTTGCTTCCCTTCACCAAAGGCCTCATTACCTGAATGCATCATGGATAGTTATAAGCCTTCTCATTTTAATCCTTGCCTCTTTTGTTTTGGGGGATTACCTACCAAGATTATTAGGTACACATCTACCGGAAAAGGCTCTCAAAATAGGACTTTCTTTTTCTTCTGTTTACTTTTTCCTTGCTTTTCCTCTAGCCTTTATTTTTCTAAGGATCTCCCATTTAAGATCTTACGATTTATACTTCGATTCAACGCAGGTACCTAGTGCTCAAGCTAAAAAAGAAATTATTGAATTAATTCAGGAAGCAGAAGTTAGCCCTATCCTCAATCCTCTTGATAAAAAGCTTATAGAATCTGTGTTAACTTTTAAGGAGCGCTGCGCTCGTGAAGTGATGGTGCCCCGCCTCAATATGTTTAGCTTATCCGCAGACACATCTATCAAAGAAGCAGCCCAGCTTTTGCAACATGAAGGGTATAGCCGTACGCCTGTGTATCGCCATTCATTGGACAATATCGTAGGAGTACTTATGTATAAGGATATTTTGAAAAAATATATGGAATATGAGGAAAAAAAAGATCCTAAGATTCTGGATACACCAATTGAAGCTATACAAAAAAGCATTTTGTATACTCCGGAGACAAAAAAAATTTCCAATCTTTTACAAGAATTTCGCCAAAAACAAGTTCATTTTGCTATTGTGGTTGATGAATATGGGAGTACGGAAGGGGTCATCACTATAGAAGATATATTGGAAGAAATTGTAGGAGAAATTGCAGATGAATATGATCAAGAAGAAGAAACTGTTAAACAATTAGCGGACGGCTCCTGGATTATTGATGCTAAAATGAGCATTTTCGATGTAGAGGCGCAGCTTGGCATTCAAATTCCCCAGGAAGAAGAATATGATACCGTGGGCGGCTATGTATTCCATGTGGCTGGCGCCATTCCTTCTACGAATTTTATCATCCATCATAATAATTTTGAGCTAGAGATTTTAGAATCTAGCGAGCGCTCAGTAGAAAAAGTGCGTATCAAACCCGTTGAATCTTCTCCTCCTCTAAATGAGAAAGAGTAATCTACTAAAGGAAAACTCTTCTACTCCAGTCCTAGCTTTATCTTCCAGCCCTATTTCAATCCTAAACTTAGCGAAGTTGACGGGCATGCTCTCTTTTATTACAGCTCTTAATTTATTATTCCCCCATTTATAAGCTTTCTTTTTTCCCCTAGTTTTTATTTTTTAGCTCCTTCGTTGTGCAGTAAAAAGCTACTGAATATATATTTCTACAGGCCTCTTTACTTTTATAATTAACTATCCCGGTCGATTAAAAACATTCTTCATTTTCATTAATTTTCCTTAAAAGAATTTCGAGAAATACCGAGGCCAAATTTTTTACTCCTGGTTAATTTAATAGAGAAAAATTTAAAGTTCAGCAAAAAAATGTGCACTTCTCTTCTTATGGCTCAGGTCATTAAAGGATTAATTTAAAAAAACCTGTGTAAATACAAGTTTAACAATTTGATAATCAAGCTTGTTTGTTTTTTTAGATTAATGACCTGGACGCACGAAAGCTTTTGCTCCTGCAAGAGCATATTCTTTAGCTTCTTTGTCTCCTGGATTGGCACAAACTCCTATATTCATTCCCAGAGGACATCCTAAATTTGCCTCAGGAATTACATCAAGATTGCCTGAATCTATATAGAGTTGATGCCCTATCTCTTTAGCCATAGCCCTTATTTTAGGCTCATTCACCTCTGCTTCTAATGAAGGATAATCTTCTAATGCATGAGTAAGTTGTAGTAATTTGTCTACCTCAAGATTGGCTAGGCCCGTACGGTCCTTGCCACTTCGACATCCAAAGTGTACCCCATCACTTACTAAGCTAGTTAGCATCAGTACCCGAGAGACTAGAGCATAATAATTATTACCAAAAGCTTCTAATTTTTTACCTTCAGGGATATTTAATATAAATTCTACATCTTTCAAAAGTTTTTGTAAGATTTTAACTTTCATTATTTTTGCTTTTAAATTAGGAGAAGTATTATTCTCCTCTATTTCTTTTTTCACAGCTCGTTCATATTCTAAGACTTTTTGCGCTAAGTGTTTTATAGCTATCTGATTGGCCTCCCGTTCTAGCGCATAAGCCTGCGTTGACCATTCTAAAGATTTAAAATAAAGGTCATTGCAGGGTATGTTCATATAGGTAATTTGAAATTGAAAATTTTGGCCTTCTACGACTAAAGATTTTCCATGCCAATACTCGTAAGCCCCTTTTGCTTCTTTTAGAAGCATGGCTTCATTATCTGCGTTAGCCAATTTTCCAAAATAATTAGCCCAATCCAGCACTGATGAGGGTGATAATAAAGTGACGGCTGCAAAATCCAATTTGATAGGAATTTCACTGCTTGCTTGTCCAGCATGTTTTTTTATATATTCTAGGGCATGTTCTTCTAGTATTTTTTTTATAATCTGTCTATTAATTTGCTCGCGAATTTCTTTGTTTGTCTGGTCAAACTCCACTGGGATAGCCGAACGAGTCACATTGTCCATTTTGATCGCTTTCATGTCCGAGGTAGGAGAGGATAGATAAGGAAGATAGGTTGTTCTAAAGAAGTTAGGAACAGCAGGGTTTTGAGTATCTTGGCGATTGCGCGGGGCCGCTGAGCTGTAAGGTTCCCCCACAGCTGTTAGCTGCACGTGAGCTGAGCCGAGCTCCTCCTTACTAAAATTGATTGTTTTATCGTACATTTCTCTCCACCAATGGTTAAAATGTACCACCCCTTGAAAATAGGCGTTTTGATAAATTTTAAAGCATTCGTCTGTTAAAGAAAGGAGATCTTTATTATGCAAAGGCCACTTTTCAGCAGCCTGCCTACATGCATTCTGTAACGCATTCATGATCTCGTTTTCATATTCTTTCGCAAGCCTTTTTCCTTTCTCCACAATAGGGTCATTCGGTTTAATGAATTGCTCGATGTTATCGCTGTTAATGCCTAATTTTTCGTGGATTAAAAGCGCTTTTTGTCGTATCTGCTCATTAAAATTTAAGATTAATTCAGAAAGAAAAGCAGGAGGAATTTCAGAGTTAAGTATTTCCTGTATCTGTTTTGCAAGATCATCTGCAGCATGATTGCCTGCTGTCAGAACCTGTTGGATATAGGTATCAATATTTTCCCTTTTATAACGCGAGGGGAATTTGCCAGCAAAATTTATTCCTTCATCTTCTGTTTTCTCTTTAACCGCAATTAAAGTCCATTCTGCCATTTCTCCGGAATCTGTCACTTGAGAGATATGATCAGAAGAAATATTACCCGTGGGATGTATAGACCTGCTAAGATTTATAGATCTATCTAAAGAAGGAAGCGTCTGAGCAAATTTGACAAATTCAATTTGCTCTAGCAAATGGTCTCTTTGTGCTGTAATTTCTGCTAACTTACGCTCTAGCGCTTCTAATTCTTGTTTTAAAGGTAGTTCATCATTTAAAGTCCGATATTTACTTTTTAAACCCTTATATTTTAACTTTAGTTGCTCAATTTGAGCTACATATTCTCCTATCGACGCTTGGGCTTGTGATAATTCACTTCTAAGCTCCTCTCGTGCTTGATGCTCTTCTTTTAAAAATTCGCTCATAAAGCTTTCCTGGCTGGCAAGCTTTTTTCTTAAATCCATGGCTTCTTGCTTATTTAGCTCTAGCTTCTCAATCCTCTGCTGTAACTTCAGGTTTTGTTGCTCGCGAGCTTTCAAATGACTTGTAAGATTCATTATTTGATGCTTTAGCTCGCTATTTTCTATTTGCGCACTTTCTACCGTTTTTTGAGCATCTGCTAAGCTTTCATGAGCCAGTTGCGAAGCTCTAGTTGCTGCTTCAAGGACGGCTTCTTTGCGCTGCAAGCTCTCTTGCGTATGCCGCAACTGCTGAATCAGATCATTTTTTTCTTTTTCAGCGTTCTCTAAATTTTGTCGTATAGAATTTGCTTTTCTTTCCAGTTCTTCCACTAATTTTTGTTGTCGATGCAAATCCTGATTTAATTTCTCCAAGTCTTCTGTGGAAGCAATGCTAGGATGTTGTTGAGCAAATGTTTGCTGTTGAGCTAGAGCTTTTCTTGCCTCTGCCAAATTGGCATAGGCTTGTTGCAATTCCTCTTGCGAAGTTTGATAGATATTTGCAGCACCTGTAAGTTCATTATTTTTATTCTCTATCAAAAGTTGAAGCTTCTCTTTCTCGCTAATAAGATTTTCATTTTGTCTTCTAATCTTTTCAATTTTTTTACTTAGCTTTCTATTTTCATCTTTTGCTGCAGCTAGTTGATTGTCTAATTTTTCTATTGTTTGCTCGTGACTTCTAATTACTATATTTTGTTGCTGAATAAGAGCTTCTTTATTCTTTAAAGCCCCTTCAAGTTGGGCAATTTTACTCTTAAAAAGCTCTTCTGTCCTGCTTATTGTATCCAACGTGGAAGTAATATAAGAGTCCGATGAGGTAGGCAATTTTTGCTCGCGCTTAACTTCATGATTTTTATGGCAAAAGTCATGGATACCAAGAATAATATTTCCTACAATAGGCACGAAGTCTAGTAAACCTCTTGTTCCGTGCCCCCAGCTATCTGAAGAAATAACCTGGATATCGCGCTCACTTAATGGAGCGTTAGACCCATTTTTTTTTGTCGAAAACTTTTCAAATAAGAGGATAGCAAAGTGAGCAATCGCTGATCCTATGCTTACAATAGGAATATAATCAAAAAATTTATGAATATTGGATACAGGAGAATTAGGGGTAGAACCATGCAGCATATTATCTCCTCTTTTTTATTTAATAATTATTATATTTTATATTAAAAAAATAAATAAAGCTAAATTTTAACAAATCAATTTAAATTATTTTATAAAACAAAATTTAACATGGATTTTATTACAAAAACAAACCAGCAAAATATTTTTCTTCCTAATTTAGTGGATAATGTATTTCTCTTCAATGATTTTTATATTTTCCTTCTTAGCCTCTTTATTTTTTTAATCTAATCAAGAGACATTAGTTAAAGTATCCTTTAAAAGCAGCTAGCTGGATTTAATAATTTATAAATTATTATACTACGCTTTAAAAAACTTAGCCTGCATACCCAATCTTCTGAAAGATCCGCCTATGCTTAACAAAAGGGGCTTTATAAAGTACGTGAGTGCATAAAGAGTAGATGAAAAAACGTATAATTTGCAAAAAAACTATAATAGTTAAATATAAGATTATAATGAAAAATTAATAAATATGTAATTAATCAAGCCCAAACCGCTATAAAAAAGCTAGCTTTTTGGTTGAGTAATTAAGCGAAAGAGTTTGATGAGGGTAGGCAAGCTGATTTGAGCTAATCGCGATAAAGAATTGATAGAAAGATAGGTTCTGGCTTTCTAACTTCCCCCCAGGTTGCTTTAAAGCATCTTATTAAGAAAAAGTTTGATAGGGCAGATCGATTTAAATTTTACAGGTAGAAAATATTATGCACCTCTTAATAAAGAGAAAACTTTTCATTTTATGGTTATTAACCTAGCAATTAGGATTGCAAAAAAAATTGTAGTGAGTTATCTTCCCTTATTATTATCACTTTTATTCACAGCTTTTATGATTTTACAGCTTGCCTACTATGGAGATCCTATTCTTCGTAAAAAAACGGAGACCATTAAAGAAATTAATTCTGATTTACGCCAGCTTGCAGCCAATATGTTAGATACGATGTATGCAGAAAAAGGCATTGGGTTGGCAGGCCCTCAAGTCCGCCAATCTATTGCTATATTTGTTACCTGCGTCCCTACTTATATCAATGATGAGACTAGCCTTCCTGGAGTGGAAAGAATTTTTATTAATCCTAAAATTCTTTCCTATAGCGAAGAGAGCGACACATTACCAGAGGGCTGTCTTTCTATCCCTAAAGTTTCAGGGTTAGTTACGCGCCCTCTAAAAATTGTGGTCCAAGCGATGGATTTAGATGCCAAAACATTTACCGAAGAATTTGTAGGTTATGAAGCTCGCTGCATTTTACACGAAAATGATCATCTCAATGGAAAATTATTTATTGATCGCATGGCAAGCCGAACAGACCGTCAGAATATAGAATCTAAACTTCGAGAAATTAAAAGGAAATATTCTTTTAAAAGCTAAATTTTATATATTTTAGCTGGCTTTCAAAAGCCTGTACTTTTATAAAATTGCTCCGCCTCCAAGGCGCTATCATAAATTCTACAGGGTTGTTCATAAGAGAAAGCTAAAAAACTGCTCCCTTTTCTCCTATTAAAACTTTGCAAAAAGGCAAAATTTAGCTCTTTATCGAATAAGCAATTTTTATAAAAGCTAAGACCTCCTTTTTCTCTAAAACACCTATAGAGGTAGTTTTTTGAAGTGTGTCCTTTGCAAAAATTGTTAAAACTAATCAAGGCAGGAGTAAAAATGTTTTCCCCAGACACTATACGTGACGGAATGGATACAACCCATCGTCCTGCCTTGCTGAATAACAAACCTCTTTTTCAAACTCAGCTAAATTTTAAAATCTTATCACTCACTCCTCTTATAGGCAAATTTGTTACCAAATATATCCTCAAGACCCTTGACAAAGAACTTCGAGAAGTAAATGTAAATAATAATTTACGTAGAAATTCTCTTTATAATATACGTCTTTATTACAGTAAGATTGAACAATATCATGATTCTAGCCTGGTGTCGAATCTAGCAAGCTTAGTAGCAATTATCGCTCTGGTCACTTTAGTCGCCTCCAAAATTATTTTCATCGCAGCGACTTGCCTAGTGGCAGGAGCAGTTTTCGGTGTCCTTATGGCTGCCCCCTTGCGGCAGATTAAATGGATTGATCAGTCGATAAAGCAGATTAATCAAGAGATATGAAAGCATGCATAAAGTTTATAAACTTTATGCATGAAGCTTTTTATATTAATGAGCTTCGGTGTTTTCTAGGGTAAATGGCACGCTTGGCACCTGCTTGGCACGGCCTATGGCATTAGTCCATAAAGAGAGAATAATACAAGCAGCAAAAAAGATTACGGCTAGCCAAGCAGTAAATTTTTTCAAAACGTCAGCGGTAGATGTTCCAAATAATGATTCGCTTGCTTCCCCCCCAAAAGAGGCTCCTAGCCCTGAGCTTTTGCTTTCTTGGATCAAAATGACAAAGCACAATAAAGCACATAGCATCATGAAAAAAACCATAGTGGTGTAATATAAAAATGTCATTTAATCATCCCTTCTTCATAAATAGAGTTATAACAATTAATAATTTGAGCAAAATCTTTTGCTGAAAGAGAAGCTCCCCCTACCAGTAAACCATCAACATCGGGCTGCTCTAAAAATTTTTTTGCATTTTCTGGTTTCACCGCTCCCCCGTACTGAATAATAATCTGCTCAGCAGCTTTTTCACCCCAGCCTTCTTTTATTAACTGGCGGCAAAATGCTTGCGCTTCTTGGGCAGTTTCAACTCCTGCGGGTTGAGGCATACCTATAGCCCATATAGGCTCGTAGGCTATAATAATATGTTTGAGCTGTTCTGCTGAAATATCCGTCAGCCCCTCTTTGAGCTGTCTAGCCAGCACTTCATGAGTCTGTTGCGCCTCTCTCTCTTTTTTTGATTCACCCACGCAAAAAATTACTTGTAAATTATCCTGTAAAGCCCTTTTAACCTTTTTATTGATAAGGACATCTGTTTCATGGAAAAGGCGCCGCCGCTCGGAGTGACCTACGATCACAAATTCGGCCCCTGCATCTTTTAGCATTTTCCCGGCAATTTCCCCGGTAAAAGCCCCTTCAGATGCATCATTTATGTTTTGGGCTCCCACGACTAAAACAGTATCTTTTGCTGCTTCTGAAGTTGCTTTAATAGCAGTAAAAGGTACCGCTAAATAAATTTGGGCTTGAGGGGTATTAAGTAGTGACACTAGCTCTTGAATAAAAGCTATAGCCTCCTCAATTGTTTTATACATTTTCCAATTGCCAGCAATGACTACTGGACGGCTTGCGGACGTCATGAATTTCCTTTTTTTAAAAGCGATATTATCATTTTTTCTACCTAAAAAGCAAGCCATGCCTACGAATGTTTTGCTTCATCTTAAGAGGAATAGTATAAGGCACACAATTTAAGGAAAATGAATAATCATATACTTTATTCTACCACCAATCTTTTTAACTTAATGAGGTTTATTAAGTTTCTTTTTTGCTCTTGAATGCACTTTTCTTTTTCTAGCATACACAACATTTTATAGCCAAACCACGAAGGGAGAGATAAAATTACCTAGCCTCTCTTTTCTCTTAAATACAAACTTCTTTATACTCTATATTACCTTAGAAAAAATAGGATATAAATTTCATTTCCATGAATCTCCCCACCTCAGAACCAGTAGTTTTATCTGTCACCCAATTGACTCAGGCAATCAAACTGTCTTTAGAAGGCACTTTCCCCAATGTATGGTTACAAGGAGAAATTAGCAACTGTAAACCTCATTCTTCTGGGCATATATATTTCTCTCTTAAGGATGCCCATGCGCAGATCAACGCTATCATCTGGCGGCAAGAAGCTGCTTTATTGCGATCCCCTCCCAAAGACGGTATGCAAGTTTTAGTTAGGGGGGCAATTAATGTCTATCCTACACGAGGAAATTATCAGATTGTGATCTATGAGATGAAGCCAGTAGGCCTGGGAGAGTTATTGATAAAGCTAGAAGAACTAAAACAAAAAATTCACCGCTTTGGATGGTTTAAAAAAGAGCATAAAAAGTCCCTTCCTTGCATGCCTAATCGTATAGGTATAATTACTAGTCCTACAGGAGCAGCTATTCAAGATATTCTAAACATTTTAACAAGACGTTCGGGAGGGCTTAACCTTCTTATTAATCCGGTGCGAGTTCAAGGCGAAGAAGCAGCACAGGAAATCGCCCAAGCGATCCATTTTTTTAATGAGCATAATTTAGTAGATGTAATAATTGTAGGCCGAGGAGGGGGAAGTATTGAAGATTTGTGGTGCTTTAACCAAGAAATTGTAGCGGAAGCAATTTTTTATAGCCAAATCCCCATTATTTCTGCAGTAGGACACGAGACAGATCATTGCATTGCCGATTATGTTGCTGATGTTCGAGCTCCTACGCCTTCTGCAGCTGCAGAAATCGTCATTGCTGATAAACTTGAGCAACTTAAACACTTAGAACAAATAAAAAAAAGGCTTACGCAAAACATTTCTCACAAAGTGCTTCAATCCAGGCAACACTTAAGCGCATTTCTTAAGCAGCCGATGCTTTCTTCGCCTTATTATCTGTTAGGACCGTGGATCCAAAGGCTGGATGATAACCGTCAGCAGCTCGATTATTTAATCAAGCAAAAAATTTTTAGTCTTCGCCTTATCTTAGAAGCTTCTAATAAAAGGCTGCAAACTCTCAAACCTTCATCTCAAATTGTATACTTGCAAGAGAAAATAAAATATTGGGATAAAAATATTTACCATCAAATAAGGCATATTATAGATTCCAAAAAAGAGCAATTAGAAAGTATTTCAGTAGCTTTGCACCTAATCAATCCTAAAAACCTTTTAACCAAAGGTTATTCTATTCTCTTTTCTGAAAAGGATGATTCAGTTATAACTTCCGTAACTAACATCCATAAGAATCAAGACCTTCGGATATATTTATCAGATGGGGAAGTTCTTTCAACTGTAAAGGAAATTAAAGCCAGTGAATGAAAAAGACCTTAGCTTTGAAGCCGCTTTTGTACGGCTGGAAGAAATTTTAGAGAAAATGAATTCAGGGGCAATTAGCTTAGATGAATCATTAAAGCTATATGAAGAAGCCGATAGGCTTATTTCTAGCTGCCAAAAGAGGCTATTAGAAGCAGAGCGTAAAATTGAAATATTAGTGAAAAATCGTAATGGTGAGGTAGTATTAGATCCAGATAAAAAGCCACTCACGCAAGAATTTAATTCATAGTAAGGAAAGAAACAATAAAATGAGCACGACTATCCTGGAGACAATTCAATCCCCCGAAGACATAAAACCGCTTCCTTTAGCCGCCTTAAACACGCTTGCAGATGAGATCAGACGGCGTATTATTGAGGTCATGTCAATTAATGGAGGGCATCTTGCTTCCAATTTAGGAGCTATTGAACTAACTCTTGCCTTACATAAAGCATTTTCTTCCCCTGTGGACAAATTTTTATGGGATGTAAGCCACCAGACCTACACGCACAAAATTTTAACGGGACGCAATCAACTATTTCCCACCATCCGCCAGTACAAAGGATTGTGCGGCTTTAGCCATCCTAAAGAATCCCCCCATGATCACTTTTATGCAGGACATGCTGGTACCGCGCTATCCTTAGGTTTGGGGCTGGCAAAAAACCGCGATCTAACCAAGCGTTCTGAGTATATCCTCCCTATTATTGGCGACGCTACCCTTACCTGCGGCTTATCTTTAGAAGCATTAAATAATATTCCTCGAGATTTAAAACGTTTTATTGTGATCTTAAATGACAATGAAATGTCCATCTCTAAAAATGTAGGCGCTATTACGCGAATTTTAAGTCGTTTACTTAGCAACCCAACTACCGATAAGATTTATCAAGAGCTAGATACTCTGGTTTCAAAAATCCCTAGCTATGGACCTTTTTTGGCCAAACAGAGCCATAAAATTACTGAATCAATGAAAAATTTAGTAAGCCCTGCGGCTTTCTTTGAGCATTACGGACTTTCCTATATCGGTCCCATTGATGGCCATGATATCAAAAAAATGGTAGAAGTTTTTGAAGAAATTAAAGATGCAAAATGGCCTGTCCTTCTCCATATATTAACTAATAAAGGGCAAGGCATGGAAGAAGCCGTTAAAAATCCCATTTCTTATCATGGAGCTCGGCCCTTCAACCCAGGCACAGGTAAATTTTTACCAGCATTAACCGCCAAACTTACTTTTCCAAAAATTTTTGGAAGCCATCTTTTAAAGATGGCTGAAAACGATCCGAGTGTAGTGGCCGTCACACCTGCTATGTCTGCAGGTTCATGTTTAGAAGACTTTATGAAGAAATTTCCTGAGCGTTGTTATGATGTCGGAATTGCCGAATCTCATGCAATTACTTATTGTGGAGGCTTAGCATATGGTCGTAAAATGAAGGTATTTGCCTCTATTTATGCGACCTTTCTTCAAAGAGCTTTAGATAATGTCTTTCACGATGTATGTCTACAAGAGCTCCCTGTCATCTTTGCCGTAGATAGAAGTGGAATTTCAGGCCCCGACGGCGCTACTCATCATGGAATTTATGATCTTTCATTTTTAAATGCTATGCCCAATATGATCATCAGTCAGCCTCGTGATGGCCATATGTTACGCGAGCTGATGGAATCAGCACCTATATGGGGCCATCCAGCTGCGATACGTTATCCTAATATGGTTACAGAAGATAGGGAAGGACCTTTAAATTACCGCTTTCCCGGGAAAGGAGAAATTCTAGCGGAAGGTGAAGATATTTTAATTATTTCTTTAGGACATATGAATACTATAGCCTTTCAAGTACGTGAGATTCTCCAACAGCAAGGCTATCATCCTACTATTATGGACCCTATTTTTGTAAAACCTTTAGATGCAGATCTTATTTGTAAATTGCTGATGTCTCATCAAAAAATTGTCACTTTAGAAGAACATTCTGTCGCTTCGGGAATGGGTAATGTTATCAATCATTTTTTACTTTCTAATGGCTATACAAATATTCAAGTATTAAATTTCGGTATCCCAGAAATTTTTCTTGATCAAGGGAGCCATGCAGATATTATCCAGGAAATTGGTTTAACCGCACCCCAAATTGCTCAACGTATTCTCTTACATTTTTCCTTGCAAACAACTCAGAAAGCTCACGCTTAAGGTATAGACATGCATATTGCGCTTTTTCCTAATATGATAAAAAAAACATCAGGGGAAATTGCGCAGCAAATTGCTGCTTTTCTTAAAAAAAGAAACGCGTGTGTTTATGCGGAAGATGAGATAGCTGATGAGGTTGATGCAGCCCGCCTATCAAGTATTTCGCCTGAAAAGATTGATTATATTATTTCTTTAGGCGGTGATGGAACTATTCTTCGTGTGATTCAACGTCATCCCGAACTAACAGCACCTTTAATGGCTATCAATTTTGGTGGCTTAGGATTTATGGCCGACATACCTATTCAGGAAACTTATCAAAGTCTTGAAAACCTTTTAGCAAATAAAATGGTTATAAGTGAACGCATGATGATGGCTGGGAGAACAGAGGATAATCGAACATGCTATGCTGTGAATGACATTATTTTCCACCGGGCTGAAAATCTTTCCCTTATCGAAATTTCAATTTTTGTCGATGACATTTATTTAAATACTTACTGCGCCGATGGAATTATTGTGGCAACACCTAGTGGCTCTACAGCTTACTCGATGGCCGCAGGAGGCCCTATTTTAGCTCCTAACTTAAGAGCTTTGGTCATTACCCCTATCTGCCCTCACACTACTTCCAATCGCCCTATCGTTCTTCTGCCGTCCCATCAAATCCGTATTGAATACATAAGTAAACTCAAACCCATTGAAGTTACCTATGATGGATTTTCTAGCTTCCAAATGAAAACTGGGGAAAAATTTTATTTAAGTTGTGCTAAAAAAAAGTTTCGCTTAGTTAACCTGCTCCATCATGATTTTTACTCTACACTGCGTTCTAAGCTGGGTTGGTCAGGAAAATTAAAGACAGATGAAATATGAATACTCTTAAAAAACCCTCCAATTTCTTCATTATTTTCCTTCTTTTATAATTTTTTAATACTTCTATATTTGCTCTTCAAGCATAATAGCAATCAAGAAACTGTCTTTTTTAAGGCACTATTTTTGAATCTTAACAAGGCATCTATTAAAATTAGTTTCAAGCTAAAAAAAATTTAAGCATTTGTTTTTAAGAAGATTATGAATAATTTTATCCCCAAAAATTGATGAAACTAAAGATTCTAGTGGAAAGTTTATTAGCTAATGCGTATCTAAAAAGGGTAAATCCTTTTTTTTCGAAGTATACAAATTGTAGTACGGAAAGGAATGAGACAAAAAAAATTACCTAATCAATAATGATGGTGCAAAGTAAATTAAATTTAAACCCAAGGAGTTAGTATGAAACAAGCTATAAAATTCTTTTCATCAATGGCCTTATTTGTAAGTGTAGTTGCATTAACGAGCTGCTGTGGAAATCGTGCTGGCTATGAGACATGTGCAAAACCTTGCTCTCCACAGCCCTACTATACCAAGCCTTATGTTAAAAATGCTCCTAGACCATGTGCTCCAGCACCAGTCTGTGACCCTGTTTGCTATTAAGAAATTAAGTAAAAAACTAAGCATTTTCTTAAATTGCGATTAATGACTATTGAAACAAAATAGAAGGAAAAAAATGAAAAGAATCTTTAACTTATTATCTTTAGCAATAGTGGCCACAGCATTAACTGGCTGTGGTTGCGGCTGGTGGTCTAACAGCGAGACTGACACTTCATGTGCTCCAAGAATCTGTGAGCCTCGTCAAGCACCTTCCCCCTATATTTGGGAGAATACTACCAATAGTGATACAACCTATTATTAGTTATGATTCCGGCAGCTGTAAGGCTGTCGGGACCTAATGGGTGTCACAATAATTGCCCCTTTTCATGGCTTAGGCCTTAACTTAAGCTAAAAAAAAGGGCGATTAAACTAAACGACATATAAATATGTTAAATGCAGAGATAAACAAGGAAAAGCAGAATCGAAGGGATCTCAATATATTTTGAGCCAGTCGAAGCCATCATTAGATTAAGGTTTGAGATTAAATGATAAGCTCTTAGATCCATGATAACTTATCGCTAAAATTCACGAACACACTCTCTACAATAAAAAATAGTGAAGGTTTTGTTCAATCGTGTTATATACATCTACTGCAGAAACGAGATTAGACCAACATTTAAGTTATTTAATCTACTATGACCAAAAACAAACGAAAGGAGTCATCAATGAAGAAACAACTAGGAATAATAGCCTCGTTGCTTTTTTTGTGCACTACCGCACTCATGTGGGTAGGTTGCGCTGATAACAGAACCAGCAATTCAGCCCCTGTTTATGAACAGCCAGCACCAATTTATCAAACAAACCAAGCATCTGAGGGAGTAACTTCGACTTCACCAGTTGCTGCAGCAAAAGCATTTTTCGCATCAAAATTCTCTAGCAAGCAAGCTAGTTCTGATGTTCAATGTGAGCCAGAGTGCAAATCTCCAGCTCGTTGCAAGCATCCTTCTGGAAGTGAACTTGTCTGTAAAGACGGTCTGATTGTGACTGCTCATAACCCAAGAATATGCATGCTAAATGATCAATATCCTTTGGAATTTGATGTTAAAGCTTGCGATGATCTTTGTGAAGCAAATGTAACAACTACATTACCAGATGGCGTTACCTACATTAGAAGCCAGCCTGAAGGACGCGTTGAAGGACGTAAAATATCATGGAATTTTGGTTCTATGAGTAAAGGCGAATGCCGCCCAGCAAAAATATGGTTAAAGTGTGATATCGAAGGTGAACTTTGCGCCTGCTTCTGTGCTACAGCAGTACCTGTTCGTTTTTGTTCCATCCTTTGTGCTAAACCAGTTCTTACTTGCAAAAAATCTGGACCCGAGCAAGTAGCTCCAGGCGAGCCTGTTGAATACGCCATTACTGTAACAAACCATGGAAGCTGCACAGCAGAAGATGTGGTGGTCACAGATAACCTCCCAGAAGGTGTAGAGCATGTAAGCTGCCAAAAAACTTTAGTTTATAAGCTTGGCTCTTTAGAACCTTGCCAATCTAAAACTGTTAACATCTGCACTACAGCTGTTAAACGTGGCAAGTTCACCAATACTGCCGTTGTGACTGCCTGCAATGCTGATTCGGTATCTTGCGAATCAACAGTATGCATTTCTTGCTGTCAAATGGAGTGCACAAAAGTAGGACCAAAAGAGCAGCAAATCGGCAAAAACGCTGATTACCAAATTATAGTCATGAATACAGGTGACCTACCTTTGACAGATGTGGTAATCGTTGACCATGCGCCTCCTTCAACATCGATTGTAACTGCTAATGGAGCAACAATTAGCGGTAATACAGCGACATGGAGATTAAGAGAAATGAAACCAGGTGAAAAAGTATCTTTCAATACTACACTCACCACCTGCGTAGCGGGCTGCTTTACTAATAAGGTAGATGTTACAAACTGTCAGAATTGCAATGGTCATTGTGAATCGATGACTCATTGGAAAGGACGCCCTGCCTTAAACGTGTCAGTAGCTCAGACAGAGAATCCTATCTGCATTGATGACTCTACAGCTTACAATATTGTAGTTGTGAACCAAGGTTCAGAACCTGACAGTAATGTACAAGTTGTAGTTACCTTCCCAGAGGAAGTTCAAGCAATAGGAGTATCTGGTGATGCTTCAGGCCAAATTTCTGGTAATACAGTTAAGTTTGCACCTGTTAAAAATGTAGCAGCTAGACAAACACTAAGATATCGTGTGGATGCCAAAGCTAAAAAATCTGGCGATGCACGCGTTAAATTTGAAGTTTCTTCAGATGCAATCAAGACACCTATCGTTCAACAAGAAAGCACGATAGTGAACTAATAAAGTAGTCATTAGGCTCTTTATATAAAGGCTGGCTCTTCAAAAGCCAGCCTTTTTTATTTTTATTCCTTGAAGATTTATGTGCTTTAAAAAAATAATTGCCAGCGTAAAAAAGGAATTAGCCTTTATATGGTATCGCTTTATTTAATGTGCTTTAAGCTTTTCAAAAATTCGATTTCCTAAGAAGCTGCCTAAGAGCATAGCATTGTTCTTTTAAGCTTCTTTTTATCCCAACCTTTACAAGTTAAAGAAAGGTGTGTTAATTTTCTTATGCATATGTCAGAGCTAAAAGATGGAGTTAACCTTAAAATTTTTATAGGATGTTTAATCACTTCTGAATTGCGCATGCATCTTAATCAAAGCTTATTATGGAAACAAAACAAGATAGTGCCAGCGCTAAATAGTGCTTTACGAGAAATACATTTTAAGGATAAAGATTATATAGGCATTTATTCAACTACAGATAAAATTTCCTTAATGGATTTAAAGAAAATAGAAAAAGAAATTTTACAATTACTGGCCACCTACTGCCCTCTATTGCTGACAGAAAAAATCCAAACACTTATATTTTCGCAAGTTTTTATCTCGTAAAAGATCATCACGGGGACTCTATTGCATGGCGCACCTTATTCTTGCTTCACAGTCAACACGTCGTAAAGAAATACTAAGTTATTTCAATCTGCCTTTCAAACAAGTTTCCCCATCCTTTGATGAACATAGTGTTATTTATAAACGTGACCCTATAAAATATGTTTCTTCAATAGCCGAAGGTAAAGCACAAGCGGTAAAAGAGATTTGCAAGCATGAGGCAATTTTAGCAGCAGATACAATTGTATACCGCTCCGGTAAAGTTTATCATAAGCCCCAAACTGAGCAAGAAGCTTTTAATATGCTCTTGAACCTAGCAGGCAAATGGCATAGTGTTTTTACAGGAGTCGTGCTCTTATACAATGCGAATTTATACACGGGTTGGGAAGAGACCCGCGTTTTATTTAATCACCTAACAAAAGAAGATATCTACCGTTATCATCAAAAAATTCATTGGGCCGACAAAGCGGGTGGCTACGCAATACAAAGAGCGGGCAGCTTAATCGTAAATAAAATTGATGGGTGTTACTATAATGTAATGGGGCTTCCCCTTAACACCCTTCGCTCTTTGCTAAAAAACTGTGGAATAGACCTGTTGGATTATGTACCTTAAGATAAAAATTAAGTGGTTGTATGGCTTACTATGCTTTTTATTCCCTTACACCTCTATAATAGCAGATAATGATAAAGAACATACCGAGTATAACCACTCACATTTGTTGTTTCTTGTACGTATGGGGAATGTTTCTCAAGCTATAAAAGCTTATGAGTGTCACCACAAGCGAACTGGGAAGCATGATTTTGAGTTCCTTCAAGAAATGGCTCTTCTTTTATTAGACCAAGGTTATCGCTGTTCTGACTTTGACACCCGCCTGATGACTTTATTTGGAGCAGGCATTAGTCTTAATGAAAGATCCCTTTATATCTTGAAAGAAGGAATAAGCAGCGGCATCCCAGAACTGCAACTTATTAGCCTTAATTTCCTTTCTCAGTATCAAAATGATCAAGCGGATGAAAATTTACAACGCGCCTTAAACACTAGGCATCCATTAATTCGTTTAGAAGCCGCCTATCTTTTAGCGCAAAAAAAATCTCCTCGTGCCTATGCCTATGCGGAAGCATTAATGTATCGTTGGGAAGGAATTCTGGAAGAGGTGTTTCCTGAATTCTTTGCGATGATTGGTACTCCCGAAGCCCTCCATATGCTATGCAAATTAATGAGTCATCCTCATGAAGAAGTACGTTTAGCTGCCATCATTAATGCCGCTAAATATGGCTGCGATGAACTTTTATATAAAATTCATACTCTTGCCACTCATCAAGAAAAAGCACAGCAAGAAGCCTCAGCATTTGCCTTAGGCCTACTTAAAGATGATACCTCAATTCCTGCGCTTAAAAATTTATCTTGCTCGAATGTATCCTATGTACAGCTTACTGCCTGGAAAGCTTTATATGATCTAGGCTGTAAAGAATACAAAATACTTATAGAAAATGCAGCTAAGCAAAAGGATATCTATGCCATTTTTTTGTTAGGTGAACTGCAGGAAAGCCAGGACTGTTTAGCCCTATTAGTTAATGACCCTAATATACAGGTAAGAGTTAATGCAGCAATGGCGCTGCTTTACCTTCAAGATCCACGTTGTTTAAAAGTCTTGCTACAAGATATTTTAATTACCAATCACCAAGACATGTGTTATTCCTCCGTATGTTCTCCAGGTAGAAGCCTTACGGCTTGGAGAGCAACTCCTTGCGCACACCAGCATTTTAAGGATAACCTCTATGCTTTTGAAAGATCGTTAAAGATGAGAGAATCAGCCCTAGCAAAAGCTCTTGACCTTCCGGAACAAGCTTTTTTACAGGTAGCTAAAATGCTATTCACTTGCCAGCAAAACGATCTTATCCCTAGTTTGACAGATTTACTTAAAAAATTAAATACTCCTGCCGCCATTGCTTTACTTAAAGAGCATCAACAGCAAATAGGCGCCCCGCTTATCCGTAATTACTGTAATCTAGCTCTCTACTCTTTGAAAGTAAAAGGCCCTTATAAGGAGAATCTCTATAGTTGGGTTGTCAACAGCAAGAAAAATGAGCTTCTTCAATTTCGCCCCTTTTTACCTAGCCAATTGCGTGATTCAAAAGATAATTACCACTTAACCCTTGAAGAGCATTCACAACTAGCGATCGCTTCCTTTGAAGCTCTTATACAAAATAAAGATGAACAAGCTGTTAATCTTTTATTAGAGGCTATGCAAGATGGAAATCCTATCAATAGGTACGCATTCGCAGGACTGCTCATGCGTGCTATTCATTAAAAGCTTTTTATCTTGCATAAAGCTTGAAGGATTAATCATTAGTGGTTTTTATTAGTTTAATGCTATTTTAAAATTGCACTGTATAAAATGTTTTATCTTTTGAAAAATTTACAATTTAATCGGAGGAGTTGGGAGCAGCAAAGGCTAGAAAAAGATAAACTGCTTTTTAGTCCTTTAACCAGGGAAATGAAGGCCTTGTAAACATACCTAGTATGACTATCGGCAAACCTTATAGGTAAGCTACAATGCCAATAAAGTTACCTTCTTCAAAAACTTCCTTCTTAAAAGCGCCCGTTCAACTTTTTTTCCAAAATAAAAGCTTGGCGGGGGAAAAGCCATCTATGTACCTAACTAATACAAGCATTTTTCTCTTCATTTAAAAGTTAAAGAAAAAGCCTATTGCACCGTCTAAGATAAATAGCTAAACTATTCCTTTATTTTCTTAGACCGGTAGATAGCATGAGCTTATCGCTAAATGTTAAATATTTTATTCCTCTTTTTCTTATTCTCACGATCGCTTCTCTTTTTAGCACTTCCATTGAAGAAATTAAAAGCCTGCATAGCAACGTAGAGAAAGAGATTAAAGTGGATCTACGCAGTCCCGTTTTCGTAGAGGGTGTATTATCTACTTCTGAAGGAGGTGTTATTACAGGCCCAAATTTACGTATTCAAGCCCGTCATATTATTTACACCCGCAAGGCTACAAAAGAAGGACTTATCTTTCAGGTGACAGCCAAAGGAGACGTAGCTTTAGACTGGGGAGAAAATTTTTTTATAGGAGAGTCTCTTGAGTACAATTTTTTGACTAAAACAGGGAAGATCTATGAGGCACGGTCTGCCGTCGAACCCTGGTATTTCGGAGGACGTGCGATCGAGCTTTGTGCCGATGGTTCCTACCTTATTAATGAAGGCTTTGTCACCACTTCAGAAAATTACTATACTGATTGGCAAGTAACAACAGCCAAAGCGCGACTTCGCGAAAAGCACCTTTTTGATGCTAAAAACATTCAATTTCATTTTGTCCACTTTCCAATTTTGTGCCTTCCTTCATTTAAAGCTAACTTAAACGCCATGTTCGATAACCCTCTACGCTTTAATGTTACATGGCGCGGAGGACAGAATACTCGCCTTGAAATGCAGTATAAACTATTTTCTTGGGGAAGCCTTAAAAACTTTTTGCGGCTTGATTATAGAATTAAGAGGGGCTTAGGAGGGGGCTTCTATACCCTTTATCATTCAGAAAACAATCAAGAAAAACTCGAAATGATCAATTATATAGCAAGAGATTCATCGGTAGATCAACCAAGCCAACGCACGCGCTATAGATTCCAGGGTGCATATACTAAAATATGTGATAGAAAAGGAGTCAGTATCCATACAACTTGGGATAAACTTAGCGATATCGATATGGCTACAGACTATATGGATAAAAATTTAGATATTGAAACGGCAGGCAAAACCCAATTGCAAGTTAAATTTCAGCAGAGTGACGCTTGGAAAGCTAATTTTTTTGCTCGTATACGAGCCAATACTTTTCAAACGGTTAAGCAAGAATTACCCTCTTTGGAAATAAGCATTCGGCCTTTTTCTCTGGGTTCTACCGGAATAATATCAGAAAATTTTTGGCGCCTTTCTTATCTAGACTTTCAGTATGCTAAGCATTCCCAGCATGTTTATAATTTCAACTCTACGCGTGCGCAATTTTATCATAAATTATACCGCTCGTATCGAACCGGTCCTTTTACCACCACTCCTGAAGTTGGAGCTTCGGCGATCTATTATGGAAGCAATCCTCACGCACCTAACCATTGGGTGACCCTAGGAATGTTTTCTGTGGAAACAAATACTCAGCTTAGACGCCATTATTCTGGTTTCAAGCATGTCATCAAACCTTACGTAAAATATAAGTACTATACTAGACCGGGTATAAAACCCAATAAACATTACATTTTTGACATACAGGATGGATGGTACCAGTTGAATATGCTTACTTGGGGAGTCGATCACAGCTTTTATTATGCTCGCCAAGAAAAAGGCTTAGACCTCTGGATGCGATGGCAACTATTTGCTCATACTTTTATTAACACGCCTACCATTAAACGTGCGACTCCTAAAATTTACAGTCGTTTGACCTGGAATTTGCTTCCCACCTTGCGTCATACTTTTACTGCAGGCTGGGATATGCAACGCCATCAATGGGATCATTTCAATTTTCGCAACGAATGGACGATTAATCGCCAGGCGGCCTTATCTTTAGAATGGAGACATCGCGGATCTTTTGCTTGGCGTAAAGCTGATCAATGGAATTTCATTTTAGATTCTTTTCATTCGGAGAAAAAGTTAAAAGGCTCTCAACTTTCTGATAGAAGAGATACTTTGCTAATCCATCTATTTTATCGATGGCACCCCAACTGGGCGGTAGAATTTGAATCGCGGCATGGATGGAACCGTCGCCATGAACCCAATTACAGTGAATATGAAATCGACATTTTAGCTACTGTACAAAAAGCATGGAATATTAAGTTATCTTATCAAAGGAAAGAATATGATAAGAAAGATAACCGCATAGCCCTTTATTTTAATCTAGGTTTAAGTCGGCCCAGCCATACCCCTTATCCGCCTGCCGTGCCCCTATTAAATCTTTAAATTCTAAAGCCTTTCTGCTTTTAGGATTTTAAATCATCTGGTAAGATGTGTGGGCTTAAATTGAATATAGCTAGAGGCTTTTATGGAACTGCTCATTATTGGAACAGGATATGTAGGTTTGGTGTCAGGGACTTGCTTGGCTGAAATGGGTCATCATGTGACATGCCTTGATATCAATGAAAAAAAAATTCATCAGCTTAAACAAGGCTATATTCCTATTTACGAGCCTGGCTTAGAGGAAATGGTTAAAAGAAATGTGAAAGCGTCGCGTTTAAAATTTTCTACTAGCTACGCTGAAGCTCTAGCCAATAGCCAAGTGTGTTTTATCTGTGTAGATACTCCTCATCAGGAAAATGGCGAAGCTGATCTGCGTTTTGTCCATCATGTAGCCGCAGCCATTGCAGAACACATGACAGATTATCGAGTAATTGTTAACAAATCCACAGTGCCTGTAGGAACTGCTAATTTCGTCTCTAGCGTCATTGCTGCAGGCCTGCAAAGAAGGGGCCTGTCAATTGATTTTGATGTAGCCTCCAACCCTGAATTTTTAAAAGAAGGCTGTGCTATCCAGGACTTTATGAAGCCTGATAGAGTGATCATAGGAACTGATAAGGCGACGGTAGCTCAAATCATGCAAGAAATTTACAGTCCTTTCATGCTTAGTCATGAGCGTTTGATGATCATGGATATTGCTTCTGCTGAAATGACTAAATACGCTGCTAATGCTATGTTAGCTACGCGCATCTCTTTCATGAATGAATTAGCTGGCTTATGCGAACATTTAGGAGCAGATATAAATAAAGTGCGTAGAGGCATTGGAGCTGATAATCGTATTGGCTATAAATTTTTATATCCTGGCCCAGGTTATGGAGGCTCCTGCCTACCTAAAGATATTTCGGCATTACGCAAGCAAGCTGATCAAGTTAGCTATGACACACCGCTTATTGATGCAGTAGCCTATGTCAATGAACAGCAAAAACAGCTAATGGGATATAAAATTATTGAATATTTTGCTAAATATTCTGGCTTGGCTAATAAAACTATTGCTATTTTAGGATTATCTTTTAAGCCCGATACAGATGATATGCGAGAAGCTCCCTCCTTAGTCTTAATTCAACAATTATTGCAAGAACAAGCACACTTGCGCTTATTTGATCCCGTAGCTATGGAAAATGCTAAAAAAATCATCGCCCCTCATTCCGCTATCCTCTGGTGTAATGACGAAATAGAAGCCGCTAAGGGAGCAGATGCAATCGTGTTGATGACCGAATGGAAGCAGTTCCGCTTTTTGGATTTCGGCGCTCTCCTTAAACAGATGAAAGGCAGAGCTTTTTTTGATGGCCGCAATCAATATAATCCTTTAGAAGTAGTTAAGAAAGGATTGGATTACTTAAGTATAGGTCAAAAGCCGTATTACAGAGAAGAAGTGAAACATGCTTAAAAAGCTTTATTTATGAGACAGCGCATCGACAAGAAATTAAGCCAATGAATATGAAAAGCGTAGAACCCAACACCCCTGACTATTTTCACGATAGATGCAAAAGCATAGAAAAACGGCTTGCTGAACTAACTGCCGGAAAGAATATGGCTTATTTCAATCTTTTAGAGGCTACTCGCTATTCTCTACTCGCTGGGGGCAAACGCATACGTCCTCTTCTTGTATTAGCTACTGCTACAGCTTTAGGAGGCTCAGAAGATTTAGCATTGGATCCAGCTTGTGCTTTGGAAATGATCCATACTTATTCTTTAATCCATGATGATCTACCCTGCATGGATAATGATGATTTTAGACGGGGTAAACCTTCGTTACATAAAGCTTTTACCGAAGGACATGCTGTTTTAACGGGTGATTATTTACTTACTTATGCTTTCGAGATCATTGCAAATGGAACCGGCCTTCAGGCTCATCAAAAAATAGAATTGGTAAATGTTATAGCCAAAAACGCCGGGGCCGAGGGAATGATTGGTGGGCAAATCATGGATATCGAGTCTCAAGAAAAGGCTATCGACCTTCATTTTCTACAAGAGGTTCATCGACGTAAAACAGGGGCTCTCATCACTGCCTGTATTGAATGTGGGGTTATCATAGCAAATGGCAGCCCAGCAGATCGGGAAATTTTAAAATCGTTTGGTCAAAAGATAGGCCTTGCTTTTCAAATCATTGATGATGTGTTAGATGTAACTTCTAACAAAAACTCAGACATAAAAAACCATAAAACTACCTACGCTACTTTATTGGGGCTCTCCAAAGCTCAAGCATTAGCCTTTGAATATGATCAGGCAGCTAGGGTGCTGCTGAAAAAGCTACCCTATGATACAGCCTTGCTCGTCTCTCTTGCAGATTTATTGGTTCATCGAAACTGCTGATAGATCATCGAGAAAAAAAGGTGCTAGGGTAAATAATTTGAATAAAAGTGCAACCTTTCCTAGCTCTAGTAGGCCAGCGATAAACTTAAGTCACTCAATCAACGATCAGAGAAAGATAAGAAGTTATATTTTTTGCCTCCTTTATTTTTTGTCACCCAGGTCTCTTAAGCATCTGATCTCTTCCCCTATTTAATAATGCCGTTTGAAAGACTCTCTCAATAAAACCAAAAAAGGAAGCGCCTTTCTGGCAGCTCCTTTCTTTTAAAAGAGATTCTTAGCAAGTACAAGTATATGATTGCTTAAAAAACTGCCTAACAGCGTATAATTGTCTAGCCGGATGCCAAGATTTTTTCAAAGGAATATACAAAAAGCGTTTAGGCCTTTTATAGGATTGTGCCATGAAAAGTGTCATTACCCCCAGAAATCGTAAAACTCTTACTTAAAGTGGGACGGAGGCAAAAAAAGTTTATTATTTTAAAAATGATTAATATCACCTAGCTTCATTTAAGTTTAAAAATTTTAACATTTTTTTAATATTACAAACAAATAGGCAAATGTTTATGAATAATTTTGCTATTTTTTTATTTGCCTAAAAATTACTTTGAATGCTATCTAAGAAGTCTAGTCGGTAGCATTACCTCTATACAGAAAATATTTGCATAAAGTTAAAAAATGGTTGGCAAGCAAAAAATTATGAATAATTCCCCTCAATGGATGCAAGAATCTACAGCTCTAAGATTCTCCCCTTCTCTGGGTTTAACGGTTAAACGTAATCCAACTAAGCGCTTGTTTGATATTATTTTTAGTCTTTGCGTGCTTATTATTACCTTTCCCGTATTGGCAATAGTCGCTATTTCTGTCTATTTTTCCTCGAAAGGTAAAATTATTTATGCTCAGGAGAGAATAGGCCGAGGTGGCAAACCTTTTCGCTGTTATAAATTTCGCACCATGTATCCTGATGCCGATGCAAGGCTGCATGAAATTCTAGAAAGCTCTTTGGAATTAAAAAGGGAATGGGCTAATGCTCATAAACTAAAAAATGATCCACGCGTTACCCCAATAGGCAAATTTCTTAGAAAGACTTCTCTTGATGAATTTCCTCAATTTGTAAATGTTTTAAAAGGAGATCTTAGTGTGGTAGGCCCTAGGCCAGTCGTTCAGTACGAAGTGATTCGACATTTAGGATATAAGGCTACAAAAATCTTATCTGTACGTCCGGGCCTAACGGGTTTATGGCAAGTTTCAGGACGCAGTGATATTAGCTATGCTAATCGCATTAAACTCGATGAGCAATACATAGAATCTCAATCTTTACTGCTCGATATAAAAATTATTGCTAAAACTATTCCCATCGTATGCTTCCCAAGAGGAGCTTATTAATTTTTGGCATGCTTTTTAAATAGAGAATCAAAGATAGCGAGGAGAATACTAGGATTTATGGGAAAAGAGCCTATATGGTGAGTGTAACCCCAGAAAATAACCTCTTTTTTCAGGAAAAACTATACATCTCATCTAAGTAGCCTTTTAAAATTTTATAAATTTCTTATGCATTTAAGTAGAAAAAACTTATTTCTTACATTTTTCAGCGGCTTGTTACTTACCCTTGGCATGCCAGCTATAGCTCCTAGTATCCGGCTGATGTTTTTGGTGCCTTTCCTTATTGTTTCATTTTATCAAAAAACCTTCTCTGTCTGCCTCTGGTATGCATTTTTTTGTGGGTTGCTCCTCGACTTACTGTCAGTACAGCCTCCTTTCGGCTTCTATGCTAGTAACTATACTTTAGGAGCCGCGGTGATTTATCCTCAAAAACGCCATTTTTTTGCCGATCATCTAAGTACGCTACCCATTATGACCTTCCTTTTTTCCTTTACTATAACTTTCTTCCAAGTTATTTTTCTTTATATATTGGGAACACCCCTTTCTATAGGCATGCGATGGATAGTTTCCGACCTTTTTGTAATGCCTTTAGGCGATGCTCTTTTTGCTTTTCTATATTTTATTCTCCTTCCTTTAAGCTTACAAAAAAAATCCCGACCCAGGAGTATTTAATATGCAACAAAATCTTAACGAAAGGTTGATAAAATGTGGGGTCGATACCCTTAAACGCCACATCTTTCTATGCAGCGACCAAGCAAATCCACGCTGCTCTAGCACAGATATAGCCTACGCTTCTTGGCAATATTTAAAGCAAAGGCTTCAAGAACTGAACTTGACAGGAGCGGGAGGCATCTACAGAACAAAAGTAAGCTGCTTAAGAATTTGTCAAAAAGGCCCTGTTGCTGTCATCTATCCTGATGGAATTTGGTATCATTCCTGTAACCCAGAAGTTTTAGAGATCATTCTTCAACAACATCTTATCGGTGGTAAGCCGGTAAAAGAATATATTCTTTATGATCACTCCAAAATCGCCTATAGCTCCTCTTGCTGAGCAGATGCGTCCTGCCTCTATTGAAGAAATCGTAGGGCAAGAGCATCTGATAGGGCCAGAAGGTTTTATAACTAAAATTATCTCTGCAGGCAAACCCTTATCTATTATTCTTTGGGGGCCGCCGGGATGTGGGAAAACATCTATCGCTAGGCTATATGCGAAAGCTTTTAATATCCCTTTTTATTCCATAAGCGCTATCTTTAATGGAATTGCTGATCTCAAAAAGCTTATAGAAGAGATAGAGAACACTCCCCTACTCCATCAAAGAGCTGTCTTATTTGTAGATGAAATTCATCGCTTTAATAAAGCTCAGCAAGATGCTTTTTTACCCTACGTGGAAAAGGGAACCATTGTTTTAATCGGCGCAACCGCAGAAAATCCATCTTTTCATCTCAACAGTGCGTTGCTTTCACGGCTGCGGGTGTTAGCGCTTCGGCCTTTAAATGAAAAGTCTTTGCAGCAGTTACTACAACGCTATGAATCTCGGAAAAAAGCATTGCCTCTTACCGAGGAAGCCCGTCAGCTTTTAATTTTATCAGCTCAAGGGGATGGCCGTTTCCTCCTCAATCTAATTGAGAATCTCCAAGATGTTAATGAAAATATTACTTTGGATGTCCACACTTTGCAAACATACTTACAGCAACGCACGGCTCGTTATGATAAACAAGGCGATCAACATTATCAGTTAATATCTGCTCTTCATAAAGCGGTGAGAGGGTCTGATCCTGACGCAGCTTTATACTGGCTGGCGCGTATGTTAGAGGGTAAGGAAGATCCTTTATTTTTAGCGCGAAGAATTATCAGAATGGCTAGCGAAGATATAGGATTAGCAGACCCCCAGGCTTTATCTTTATGCATCGCCGCCCGCGATACTTATGAAATGCTAGGCTCTCCTGAAGGTGAGCTGGCTTTAGCTCAAGCTGTCGTTTACCTTGCTTTGGCACCCAAAAGCAATGCTCTTTACCAAGCTTATGAAGAAGCCAAGCAATTAGCTGCGCAAACAACTTACATGGCACCTCCTTCCATCATTATTAATGCAGCGACTCCTCTAATGAAACAAATGGGATATGGAAAAAATTATCTTTATGATCATGAAGTAGAACATGCTTTCTCAGGGCAAAATTATTTTCCGGAAGAATTACCACCTAGAAAGTTTTACTGCCCTGTGGAACGCGGTTTTGAGCGTGAAATGAAAAAAAGACAAAGCTATTTCGATAAGCTAAGAATGATCAAGAAAAACAAATAATTTTTTACAATAAAGCATTGAGGATAGCAAAGAAGCTATATACTTTTTGAGCAGCCTTTCATGCAGACTTAAAAGCTATGAAAAATCATGCCTTTGGACAAAAAATTCACTTTGCGGGGTTAATTTTTTTAGATCTACCCACCTACCTTCATGAAATGGCATTGATTTTAAAACAAAAGATTGGCTTTAGCTTCTCTATTCATAGAGGGCGAAATAAGCCTTTAAAATTTTTAGAAGGATTTCCATCCTCTATAGAAGCCTGCCCTTTTAAAAGAAAATAAAACTTTCACTATTTACCGAGTGAATAAAAAATAAGAGGAGATCACACTTTTTTTCTCCTCTTATAAATGTTAATTCTTATCTCCTAAGGTGGCTGAATTTTCAGCTTTGTTTTCGCCTTTAGTGTCTTCGGATGATACTCTTTGCATGCACATAGCAAAACGTTTAGCTTTTTGTTGTTGAATATCATTCAACATATCGGTAATTTGCTTTCCATCCTTTATTCCATAAGCTTTCATGGTCAAAGCAAATAAATCTGTCAAAGTTTCTCTAAATAACCTGACGGCAGCTTGGCGCTGCTGAGGGTCTTTAAGAGGGTTTGGATCTAATTTAGCTGCTTTTTCCTCCACAGTTTTGATGACTTGCTTATCTTTCTGGGCAAGTTCACTAGCTATAGCCTCCCACTTATCTTGGGGGACGTTATACTTTTTTAAAGTCTCTAGTACAAACACCTTAGGAAAATAGGAAATAAGCAATTCCTTAGAGCATTCATCGCTCAACCCAACAGGAGTAGTGGGTGGTGTTTGTAAAGGAGCGTTTTGTGCAAAAGCATGCGTAGAAAGTAGAGCACCAAATCCTAAGAGTGACACTACACAGGTCTTGAAGACCGATTTATACATATTTCCTCCTAAAAAGGTTCTTGTCATCAACAATTCTTCCAAAGTTGTAAATCCACGTTACAATATACTATTATTTTTTTGCACTCTTTTGCTTTTCTAAAGCTTTTTTTTCTAGAAAGCAAGGATTGCTTTAGAGAAAATACTCTTACTGTAAATTTTTCTAACTTTTCTTAAGGCTTTTGCTTGTATGCTTTAAAAAAGCTATCTTTTGGCTAAAAACATTTATCCTTCCTGTTTATGTGGTAAAGCCTAGTTCTTAGGGTACATGATTACATAAAAAAACTGCTTACCAATCTTATTTAAGCTAAAAAAAAGACTTTTATCTTAAAGAAAATTCTCTTAATTTTTTTCTTCTTCATCCCTTATTTTTTAAGTCAGGACAGATTCACCTTCTTCTTTTTTCATAAAAAGGAGCTAAATTTCACTACCCAAATCTTAAAAAACATTTAGCTTTTAGAGAAACTAGACCCTCTTGTTCCTATTCTTTATCCTCAGCCCCATTCTTCCAAAAAGACCCGTATAAAGAAAGAAGAGAAAAACATTATGGGATATTTCCTCTTTATCTAAGGCTATTTATAAAGAGTAGATGGCTCTTAAATTTTGCCAGAAAAGAAGAAGCAAAAGTTGGCTTATAAAGTAAAAATGGGTTATGCTAATCTATCTTATGCAAACATAAAAAATGTTTTAAACACTCTTTCTTTGCTTATAAGAGTAGTAACCTTTTTTACCTGCAGCTTAAAGTCTAACTCCTAATATTTTATTGAAATCATAAAACACGACAGTTAAATTCCCCCTATGATTATAAATGGAAAAAAAATTGCTCAAGAAATTGAACAAGAGATTAAAGTTACACTTTTAAATATGCATGGCCGTCCGCCATGCTTAGCTGTTATTATTGTGGGCGACCATCCAGCTTCTCAAATCTACGTCCAACGGAAAACCCAAGCTTGCAAAAACGTAGGAATTTTATCCTTAAAAATTCATCTACCTTCCTCGTTATCAGAAAAAGAGCTCCTCGACAAGATCCATGCTCTTAATTTAAATTCCACAGTCGATGGCATTCTTGTGCAATTACCTTTGCCACCTCACATTAACCCATCGCTTGTTAATTTAGCCATCTTACCAGAAAAAGATGTCGATGGATTTCATCCTTTTAACGTAGGCAAAATGTTAATGGGGGAAACGGATGGATTTTTTCCCTGCACGCCGCTAGGCATTCGTGCCCTTCTAGCCAGATCCCAGATAGAAGTAGCAAGACGCCATGTGTTAATTGCGGGCCGCAGCAATATCGTAGGAAAACCTATGGCCGCTATGTTAATGCAGAATAACTCTGAAGGTAATGCCACTGTTACCATCGTCCATAGTAAGACTAAAAAGCTAGATAGCTTAACCTCTCAAGCTGACATTATCATCTTAGCTATGGGACAACCTTTATTTCTTAAAGCAGAGATGATTAAAGAAGGTGTAACAGTGATTGATGTAGGAATAAATAAAATTAACGATTTAAGCCGTCCTGCCGGGTATAGGCTGGTGGGCGATGCAGACTTTGATCATATTAAAGACAAATGTGCCTATATTACTCCTGTACCAGGAGGAGTAGGGCCTATGACGATTGCTATGTTATTGAGCAATACTCTTAAGAGCTACTCTAAGCGATTGAAGCCAAACCTTCAAAAGGCTCAATAAATGCTTAAGATGAAGATGGAAGTGGGGTATTATACAAAGGGCAAGTTAAAGAAATATTATGCATTTAGCCAATTTTTCATTCTCATTTTCTTACTTTATGCTTGCTCAAATTTCACGTATGAAAAATTGACTCTTTTTTCAGGGAGTGAGATGACGATTAACTATCGTATTCTCATTGGTCATCCGCTGACCGCATCAGAAAAAGCCCTTGTTTCTAATATTATCCGCAATACTTTTGAAGAGGTAAACCATATTTATAACAAATGGAATCCTTCCTCAGAGCTTTCTTGTCTTAATCGATTAAAAGCAGGTACTGTAGTATCCATTTCTGCCGAGCTTGAGCAACTATTAAATTTAACAGAAAAAATAGTTTTATTATCGGAAGGACGCTTTGACCCTACCATAGAACCTCTGCAAGCTCTGTGGAAAAAACATCTTGAGCAAGGACAAATTCCTTCTGAAGGCGAAATCTTATCTGTAGCTACTAAAATAGGATGGAATAAAATTCATTTTGGCCAAGGAAAATTTTATAAAGATTTAGACGATATTCAAATAGATCTTGGAGGAATCGCTAAAGGCTATTGCGTAGATTTACTTACCGATAGACTTTATGAAGCAGGCTATACCAATCTATTTGTGGAATGGGGGGGAGAAATAAAGACTAGCGGTAAGCATCCTCAAGGTAGGCCTTGGAATATTTTTATTAGCCGCTTGGGAAATAATAATCCAGAAAACGCTATTGCTAAGGTAAGTTTACGCAATCAAGCAATTGCTACCAGTGGGGATTATTTTCAAAGCTGGACGATAGAAACTAAAAAAGGCGACACTGCTTATCCAACTATTACCTATTTTCATATTTTTGATCCCGCTAGACTTACACCTCTCACCATAACGAGGGAAAATGTGGCTAGTGCAAGTGTTCTAGCCCCCTCTTGCGCACTAGCTGATGGATTAGCCACGACTGCCCTTATGTTCCGTTCTAAAAAAGAGGCCCAGCGCTGGGCAGATAAAATTACCAACGATTATCCCGAGATCGTGTTTTGGATTGTTTCCCACCAAGATCTTAATGAATAGATTCTTTTTCAAGCTCCTTGACTAATAAGCAATATCCTTCCGCAAAACGCCGTTTAAATCTTTCAGGGCAATTATAGAAATGGCTCCTTAAACGATGGGCGTAAGCCTCGAAAGGGTCGGCATGCTGTACATCTCTTTTTAAAAGAGCTTCTGTTATTAACTCTGCAAATTCTATCATCAAATCCTTTGAGGAAAGAGGAAATTCTTCTGGCGCCACTTAAGTTTACACTTTTGTTAAATTTTAATTAGGCCCTTCCACCCTACCGGGGTAGATAGTTCAACAAAAAGGATTATACAAAAAATATTTAATAAATCAATTTTTTTGCCAGGCTTAAACGCTCGCATTTTCAAAATGCCTAGCCAAATAAAAGGGTTGTCAATAATAACATTTTAAAATACAATGTTTTCAACAATTGAATTGAACTATCCCTATGCTTTTGTAAACCTTCTTCACTAACTTTGAGCGCTAACGAGCTTTCCAGCAAGAAACAATAACTCCTTTAAAGAAAGCCTATGCCCACTTTTACTACTCGAAAAAATAAAATTGTTCTAACCGATTATAACTATCGTAGAGACATTGAAAATCGTCTCTTCATGGCCGAGCTATCGATTTTAGAAGTCGATGTGTTGCAAGAAATTATTAATGGTTCTTTGAAAACCACCCTCACTACCCTTGCAGATAATTTGGAGATCACTCCTTCTAAACTTCGTCCTATTTTAGATAAATTAGCCAAAAGCGGTCTTTTTCAAATTCGAGGAAATGAGATACTCGTTGATAAAGAGATGCGCAAGTATTACGAGGCGCATATCATCAAATTTGATGATGACTTTCGTCCTGATATGGAGTATTTACAAGGACTATTAAGTAAAGCACCCATTCATGCCCTTCCCTCCTGGTATGCCATCCCCCGTAGCTCAGACAATATCTTTAATTCTATTATAGAAAAGTTCTTGTTCACTCCCAAAATTTATGAACGTTATTTACAAGATCTCGTTTTCGATAACCCTATCATAAGCTCGATTGCAAAACAAGTATTTGCTGCCCCCGACTATAAAATGAGTGCATGCGCACTTATAGAAAAATTTGGACTTACTAGGGAGCAATTTGAAGAGTATATGCTCTTCTTAGAGTTTAGCCTAGTTTGCTGCCTTCGCTATGTTAAAACTCAAGATGTGTGGGAAGAGGTGGTTACTCCTTTTCATGAATGGCATGAATTCTTATTATTCGTGCAGAATACTAATCCAGTCGCGATTCAAGAGGCTACCTCTATTACCCCTGTTTATGAAAAAGAGTTTGGATTTTTAAATGAATTGAATGCTTTTGTAAAAAAGTTGCTAAAAAAAAGTATTTCTTTTACCCAGGCTCCTAAAGATTTATTAGAAATAGCTCTTTTATTGGAAATTGCCAAGCAAGAAAAGCAAAAAATTGTGGCATCAGCTTATACGGAAGCCTGGCTTAAAAAAACTCGCGCAGACCAAGCCATCATCCTCTATCGACAGTCACTGAACCGCTTGGCCGCTAATGACCAATTTTCATCTTTTTCTGAAAAAGATTTACGCGAGGTCGAGAAAAGCCTTAAGAATTTTGCTCATGGAAAGTGGGTTTACTTCGAGGATTACATCAAAGGTTGTTTAGCTGCCGTAGGAAGTGTAGCACCTACTTCTTTAGTTAATAAAGGTAGAAGATGGAAATATAGCACTCCTAATTATAACGAAGATGAGAGACAATTTATAAAACTTATAATCTGCGAATATCTCATGCAAGCAGGTATGGTGGCTATAGGCTATCACCATGATAAGCTGTGTCTTTGCTTAACTCCTTTTGGTCGTCTCTCTTTAGGTTAGCAGGCAATACGAATGATAAACCTCTTACTCAAAGTTCTTCGGTGGAGGTTATAAAAACTTGTCCTAAAGTTTTTAAGTGGATCAAAAGTTTTTGACGGCGTGTAGTATCTAAGCTAACCCCTACATCATCAATCAGCATCAATGGCAGTTCTTGGCTTAATTCCCGTAGCCGCTGCCATTCCGCTAATCGAAGAGCCATGACGCAACTACGCTGCTGCCCTTCACTTGCAAACAAACGCACTTCGCGATCTCCTATCTTTATTAATAGATCATCACGATGGGGACCATATAAGGTCATTCCCACTTCTTTTTCGCGTAAACGAAGCTTATCCCATTGCTGCAGATAATGTTGACGCAAAAGCTGCAGATCCTTTATTTGGCGGCTACTATTTTTGTATTCCAAACTCAAAGGGGCAGTCTCTGCAGTTAACATTCCATACAATCCGTTTCCCCATTTTTGTAGGTCTGCAATCGTTTGCTCTCTTTGCAGAGTCACATAAGCCGCGGCTCCTGCCATCTCTTGCTCCCAAGTTTGGATAGCAAGCATTTCGTTCCTCTTTAATAAAGCATTACGTTGCCTCATAGCGCCTATATAGCGCGTCAAATAATGTACATATAAAGGATCTATCTGGGCAATCTGCAGATCGAGAAAATGTCGCCGCAATAAAGGAGAACCTTTTATTAAAGAAGTGCTATCAGGAGTTAAGACGACTCCTTGCAAAATGCCTAATAAGTTAGCTACTGACGAAAAAGCTGTACTATTATTTATAATTTTTCGTTCACTGCCATCATAAAGAATTTTGAGTGTTTGCGCTATACCTTGCTTAATGAAGCATGCTTCAATATGAAAATACTTTTGCCCATATTGAATCATATCGGAAATTTGCTGGGTACGGAAAGAGCGACCATTTATCAGCAATTGTATCGCCTCTAAAATAGTTGTTTTACCGTAAGCATTAGGGCCTACAATCGTATTAATGGTGGGGGTAAAGTGAAAAGTGGCTTCCTCGTAACGACGGAAATATCGTAAATATAGCTTTTGAAGAAAAAGACCACTACTCAAAATTATCACCTTTTATTTTAGCTAATCTTCACTCAAGCGCATTGGCATTAGTACAAACAGCGAATTTTGTTCTGCTTCTTTCTCCTCTTCATTTTGATCATCATTAAAGTCACTAATCAAGCCAGGATTATAAGGATCGGTAATCCCAAGAGAAATAGTTTCATTTTTACTATGACGCAAAATATCTAAAAAGAAATGAGGGTTAAAAGCAATTTCTAACTTCTCCCCTTTATAATTTACCGGCATACTTACTTTACCTTCTCCTATTTCCATCGTGTTGGCTGTCAATTTCAACTCCCCTTCGTTAAAAGTAAAACGAACGGAATGATTATTTTCTGCAGCAAAAAGGGAAATTTGGCGCAATAAAGTCATCAATTCTTCACGGTGGAGATTAACGGTTATCCCAGTTTGAGAAGGAATGACACGGTTAACATCAGGATACTCCCCTGATAATAGTTTACTAATAATCGTCGTATTAGAAGCTTTGATAGCAATTTTGTCCTGCATTAAAAACACTATAGCTTCGCCCTCTTCTTCCAGATTTTTAAGAATTTCCTCTACCGCCTTAAGTGGAATCACATAAGTACCTTGGAAAGATGGATCGATATTAAGGGTAGTTTGGGATTTTGCTAAGCGCTTTCCATCCGTTCCAATAAAGGAAGCTGTTTTTCCCTGCACTTGCAAACATACTCCCGTAAGCACATAACGATTGTCTTCACGAGAAACTGCAAAAGCTGTGCGGTAAAGCATATCTTTCAAAACTTTTTGTTTAATTTTAAAATGCACGGCATCTGTCACATTAGGTAAGGCGGGAAACTCATTTTTATTCATTCCATTTAACTTAAAGCGCGAAGTTTGGGCATTAATTTCAGTGATTTCATTTGCTGAAGTAGAAATTTCCACATTGGTTGCTGTCAACTCGCGTATTAACTGGGCCAAGCGCTTTGCAGGCAATGTTGTTGACCCCTCTTCAAGAATTTTTGCTTCAGTAAAGCAGCGGACCCCTACTGTTAAATCCGTAGCTGTAATAATAAGTTCATTATTAATAGCTTCGATTAAAAAGTTGGAAAGGATAGGGATGGTAGATTTTTGAGCTACTGCATTAAGACACTTATTAATTAAATAATTAAGCTCTTGCGTGGCTATGACGAATTTCATGAATAATTCCTTAAGCTAAATAAAAGAGAGACTCAAGATAAGTGACCATAAGCTCTTTGTCAAGCAATAAACATAGGGCTCTCGATGTGTTCATGCTTGCCTATCTAAAAAATCAAGCAAGGAAAGAATTTATAGACTTGAGGTGCCTGTAAAGGCGCTAAGAGAGATGAATTCTGCAATCTCTCTTGCTTCGTTTATGCGCCTTCATTTAATATATTTGCATATGAATAATAAATCTTCCGATCTCGTATCTAATAAACGCGCTTTCCATCATTTTGAAATCCTCGAAACCTTTGAAGCAGGTATTGCCCTAGAAGGTACGGAAATCAAATCGCTAAGAGATAATGGGGGGAGCCTGCAAGAATCTTATATCAAAGTGATTAACAGGGAAGCATGGCTTATTGGATCCCATATTGCTCCTTATAAGTATGGCAACATTCACAATCATCTGGAAACTCGTGATCGCAAGCTTCTTTTACACAAACGAGAGATCTTTAAACTACGCGAGAGCGTGCAGGAAAAAGGTTTAACGATTGTAGCCCTGGCCCTTTATTTAAAAGAGGGAAAAGTGAAAGCAAAAATTGCTATTGCTAAAGGAAAAAAGTCTGCTGATAAACGAGAAGCCATTAAAGAAAGAGACGAAAAACGCTATATGCAAAAAATGCTGAAAAGCCGTTAATTCCCTAAGGTTTAAGGAAAGCTTTCTTTGAATTTTTATATATAATTAAATGCTTAGACTGAAAATTATTTCTATTGGTAAAACAAAAGAAGAATGGCTCAATGACGCCATCCAAGAATATGTTAAACGTCTATCCTCTATTTTAAAATTTGAATTTGTAGAAGCTAGAAATAATGAGCACCTCCAAGAACTCATTTTAAAAGAAAAGCGAGTGATCTGTTTGGATGCGGCAGGCAGGCTTTTCGATAGCGAAAAATTTGCCAGCTTCCTGCAGGTGCAATTTATAGAAGGTGGCTCGCGCTTAACTTTAGTTATCGGGGGAGCAAGTGGATTGCCAAAGAAAATCAAACTTTCCTATCCTTGCCTTAGCCTCTCCCCTTTAACCATGACTCATCAAATTATTAGATTAGTACTCATAGAACAAGTCTATCGTGCTTTTGAAATTGCTAAAGGCACTCCTTACCATAAATAAGCTAGACGTTTCTCCATCCACTGGCTAGTCTACCCACTCTAAAGAAGCACGCTTTATTTATTACCCGTGAGCTCTCTATTAACTTCGATCTTCTAGAGGCTTTGTAAAAGCAAGCCTAAAATAGATCATGGCGCCATTAATGAGAGCAGAGCCTATGGCTACATCGATTAAGCCGCGGATGTCGGCAGGTATGCCTAAATATTTCATAGAGAAGCCAAGCCCCATCATCCCCGCTAAAAGAATATAATATTTGGAATCATATATATTCTGTAAATAGGTAGGATTAGGCAAAGAATAAATCCTTTCTACCCCTTTAACAGCCGCTTTACCCAATACATAACGTCCTTTGGAGTAGCCTATAATCAATCCTAGAGCAATCAAAAACACAATAATATTTTCCGCATTTGAAAAAATAGAAGAAAAAAGATTAAGCAAAGGATAACTATTTTTTTCTAGAACATGCATATCTTGGGCAGCGTGAAGTAGAAAATTTAGCCCCAAGGAAAGTAAAAAGCTTCCAACCGCTAACCAGATGATTCCCGAAAAAACAATTAATGCTTTATGGCTTAATTTTAACATATTTTCCTCTCCTACATGGTATTCATAAAAAAGAAATTTAACCTATTGAAAGATATAAGATAAAGAAAAAAGAAAGGGTTAAATGATAGACAAATAAAGGCCATTTTTTTATATCTTTTCTACATTTAAGAAAAAAGCTCTGAAGTTATACCCACTCATTCTCTAGTTAGAGGTGCTAAATTTCAAAATTCATTACTCAAGGCAGTGAGTGAGATAAGCCTTTCCCCTCACTTCATTGGCCTCCTATGTGAAGTGGCACCACCCTTAATTTTAGGGTATATATTCCTGCCACTTGGTAAGCTATTGGCTATCTTAAAATTAAAGCTGTGAGGAAGGAGGCCAATGAAGGTGCTTGAGCCTATTAGAGAGTGCATTAAAACGCAAGTATGGACGTTAAAACATAGTACCTCAGAACGTTTGATAGCGTGTAAGCTTCTTTTAAATAGAATTGCAGCAAGCTTTATCGCAGATGTTGACTTACCTTCTTTTAAAAAGGGATATATTTTTTTACTGGATAGATTACAAGGCAACTAAAATGATTCGTGGCATTGGTATTGACATTATTGAAGTGGCTCGTATTGAGGCAAACATACATAAGTATGGCCAAAAGTTTCTTGATAGGGTTTTTACCGAAGAAGAGCAAAAATATTGCCAATCCTTCCGGCAACCGAGTAAAAACTTTGCAGGTAGATTTGCTGCTAAGGAGGCGGTTGTAAAAGCATTAGGTACAGGCTTAACTGGAGGCCTGAGTTGGACAGATCTTGCTATCCTCAATAATGAACAAGGTAAACCCTATCTTGCTCTTACAGACACCTTCAAAAAACATTTCAAAAACCCTCTTATTCATATATCCATTAGCCATTGTCAAGCATACGCGACTGCCACAGCTATTTGGGAAGAATGAATTTGCAAAAAGAGACTGCGTTTGCCGTCCTATCGTCTAGCCTATCCATTCAACAAAATACGCTCCATACAGCAAAAATTAGCTTCCTAATTTCGCTAGAAGGCATCTGTTATAAAAAGAGGTTAAAATAGTAAGCGCTTGTTAGAAGGCAGGAAATGGTAAGTTGATGCTAAGGTTAAAACAGGTAAATTGAATGGTTATCGCAAAGCTTACCGAAATTGCTATAAAGTGGCTGCTTAAAAAAATTGCCAATACTTTTGTTTACACCCCTTAATAGCCTATTCCTCATATTCTCTTGCATGTTTTATTTCTTTCTTATACTTTTTAAAAAGTTATCATAAACATGCATGACATTTAAAGAGGTTGTACAGTGAATACTAGTCCTTCTATCAGCATTGAAAGTCTACCTAATGAGATGCTCACACACATTTTGAAGTATTGCGCCACACCTTCTTTATCTAGCGTGTGCAGAAAATGGCGTGATCTTTTAGCTAATGATAGTGAAATAATGCGATCTATCTATAAGCAAATAGTTGAAATTCATGTCCCTCGAGGAAATGTTAGGGAGCATGCTGTTATCTTAAACAAAATTTATAAGCTAGATAATGAGCTTCTTCCAGGACAAAAGGTAAAAGCAATCTTTAAACAAATCTTTACTCTAGCTAAACCTCTCTCACCACTAAGATGGAAAGATTACCCTAAAGAAAACATATATTTCACATCAGCTAATTACTCCTCTTATGTGGTAAATATCAGTCGCCTGTTAATATGGAATAAACTCCCTGGGGGAAAGAAATACTTAGATCAACAAAGAATCAAGCACTTGCCTATAGCAAGAAAAGGAGAACTTTTTAAAGGATGGATTGAAAGATATGGCAAAGACATTAAAAACTTAAGTTTAGCAGGAACAGGATTGACTTTTTTACCTCCTGAAATAGGACAATTATCTCAGCTGCAAGCCCTTTTTTTAAACGATACCCAGCTGACCATTTTTCCTGCAGAGATAGGACAACTCTTGCAGCTGCAAAGGCTTGAGTTAGCCGATAATCACCTTACTACCCTTCCTTCAGAGATAGGGCTACTGTCTCAGCTGCGAAAGCTTGACTTAAACAACAACAAACTTACTTTCCTTCCAGCAGAGATAGGGCAGCTATCTCAGCTACAAGCGCTTGGCTTAGACCACAACCAGCTTACCTCTCTTCCGATAGAGATAGGGCAGCTATCTCAGCTGCGAAAGCTTGGCTTAGCCGATAATCACCTTACTACCCTTCCTGCAGAGATAGGTTTACTGTCTCAGCTGCAAACGCTTGATTTAAATAGAAACCAGCTTACCTCTCTTCCGGCAGAAATATGGCAGCTGTCTCAGCTGCAAGTACTTAATTTAAATGACAACAAACTTACCAACCTTCCTACAGAGATATGTCAGCTATCACAGCTAAAAGCGCTTGGCTTAAATAACAACCAGCTCACTACCCTTCCGGCAGAGATAGGACAGCTATCTCAGCTGCAAAGACTTGGCTTAGATCACAACCAGCTTACCTCCCTTCCTCCAGAGATAGGACTACTGTCTCAGCTGCAATTGCTTCGCTTACTCAACAACCACCTCACCACCCTTCCTGCAGAAATAGGGAAGCTCTCTCAGCTGCAAGCACTTGGCCTAAATGACAACCAGATCGATACCCTTCCTGCAGAGATAGGTTTACTGTCTCAGCTGCAAACGCTTGATTTAAATAGAAACCAGCTTACCTCTCTTCCGGCAGAAATATGGCAGCTGTCTCAGCTGCAAGTACTTAATTTAAATGACAACAAACTTACCAACCTTCCTGCAGAGATAGGGCGTTTATCCCAGCTCAGTAAACTTTACTTAGACAGCAACCAGCTTACCTCTCTTCCGGTAGAGATATGGCAGCTGTCTCAGCTGCAAGCGCTTGATTTAAGTAGCAACCAGCTTACCTCTCTTCCGACAAAGATAGAGCAGCTCTCTCAGCTACAAGTACTTAATTTAAGCCACAACAAACTTACCTCCCTTCCTACAGAGATATGGTATCTATCACAGCTACGAGCGCTTGGCTTAAACAACAACCAGATTACTACCCTTCCTGCAGGGATAGGGCTACTGTCTCAGCTGAAAAAACTTTACTTAAAGGATAACCAGCTTACTACCCTTCCGGTAGAAATAGGGCAGCTATTGCAACTACAAGATCTCGACTTAAAAAGTAACCAGTTTACCAATCTTCCTGCAGAGATATGGCAGCTCTCTCAGCTGCAATACCTTTACTTAGACGGCAACCAACTTACCACTCTTCCTTCAGAGATATGTCAGCTATCTCAGCTGCAAGTGCTTGGATTAAGCAGCAACCGGCTCACCGCACTTCCGGCAGAGATAGGGCAGCTATCTCAGCTGCAAGTACTTAACTTAAACAACAACAAACTTACCACCCTTCCTACAGAGATAGAGCAGCTTTCTCAGCTACAAGTGCTTCGTTTAAGTAGCAACCAACTTACCTCTCTTCCGGTAGAGATAGGGCAGCTGTCTCAGCTGCAAGTACTTAACTTAAACAACAATCAGCTTAACACTCTTCCTACAGAGATGGGGCATTTATCCCAGCTCAGTAAACTTTACTTAGACAGCAACCAGCTTACCTCCCTTCCGGTAGAGATAAGGCAGCTATCACAGCTACAAGAGCTTGGATTAAGCAACAACCAACTTACCTCCCTTCCTGTAGAAATGAAGGGGCTGACTGCTTTAAAAAAGCTCCAGGTGAATGGGAATCCGCTGCAAAGCATTCCAGATGAAATAAGGGAGCGTTTTTGCCTTTAGCTGAAAAAGTCTGTTCCTTCATCACCCAATAAGCTAAAGAAACATATTGATATTCTTGGAAAGTTTTAAGGATATAAATAAACCTTCCGGCCTATCAAGAGACATTAACATCGAAAGTTTTCTTTATTAAAGATTCTTTATCGGCCTATTGCATTTCTCTATTTTTAAATTTAAAGGCTAAGAATCTGTCTCTAAAATTTTCTTGTACATTCTGTTTTATTCATGTATGTTTTGCTCTAAAAAACTCATAAAACATGTCTGGCACTTAAAGAGACCCTATAATGAATCCTAATTCTTCTATCACCATTGAACATTTACCTAATGAAATACTAACCCCTATTTTAAAGGCCTATGCTAGCCCTTCCTTATTTAGCGTGTGTGGAAGATGGTACCATCTCCTAGCTAATGAAGTCATGCCTTCTCTTTATAAGCAAATAGGTAAAGTGCATGTTCCTCAAGGAGATGTTAACGAGCAGGTTCTTGCTTTAGATAGGATCTATAAGCTAGAAGAAGAGCTTTCTAAAAAAGCAAAGGTAAATGCAATCTTTAGGCAAATCTTTACTTTAGCCCGCTCGCTTTCACCTTTAGAGTTTAAAGAAGGACTTGAGGAAAATAGATATTTCACATTGGCTAATTACTCCTCTTATCTATTAAATATTAATCGCCTCTTAATGTGGAAAAAATTACCCCGTGGAGAGAAATACTTAAGTCGAGAAACAATTAAGTACTTACCTTTAGAAAAAAAAGGAGGGCTTTTTATTAATTGGATTAAAAGGCATGGCAAAAAACTTACGAAGCTAGACTTACAAGGAATTGGCTTAACCTTTTTACCTCCAGAGGTAGGACAATTATCAAACCTGAGGGATCTGGACTTAAGCGACAACCAGCTCACCACTCTTCCGGTAGAGATAGGGCAGCTATTGCAGTTACAAAAGATTATCTTAAGCAGCAACGAGCTTACCTCCCTTCCGGCAGAGATAGGACAGCTCTCTCAGCTGCGGCGGCTTGACTTAAACAACAACAAACTTACTTTCCTTCCTTCAGAGATAGGACGACTCTTGCAGCTGCAATGCCTTAGCTTAGATCACAACCAGTTTACCTCTCTTCCGGTAGATATATGGCAGCTCTCTCAGCTACAAGAGCTTGGCTTAAGCAGCAACCGACTCACCACACTTCCAGTAGAGATAAGGCATTTGTCTCAGCTACAAGTGCTTGGATTAAGCAGCAACCGGCTCACCGCGCTTCCGGTAGATATAGGGCAGCTGTCTCAGCTACAAGTGCTTGGTTTAAGTAGCAACCAGCTCACCACTGTTCCGGCAGAGATAGGGCAGCTATCTCAGCTGCAAGTACTTAATTTAAATAACAACATACTTACCAACCTTCCTAAAGAGATAGTGCAGCTCTCTCAGCTGCAATGGCTTATCTTAGGCAGTAACCAACTTACCAACCTTCCTCCAGAGATAAGGCAGCTATCACAGCTACAAGCGCTTGATTTAAGTAACAACCAGCTCAACACCCTTCCTGCAGAGATATGGCAGCTATCTCAGCTGCAAAGGCTTGATTTAAGTAACAACCAGCTCAACACCCTTCCTCCGGAGATAAGGCAGCTATCACAGCTCAGCAATTCCCGCTGAAAAAAATTCCCTCTGTGATAAACTAAAAAAGAAATTTTTTTTCGTAAACCATTAGATGAGGTTAGTTATGGGAATGTGGGCGAAAGAGAAAAAATACCTTTGTGCTGCAGGTTTACTGGCCATCACACGTAAAGCTTT
>NZ_JAEMUC010000045.1:0-44494 GCF_018342455.1 Neochlamydia sp. AcF95
AAAGGTTAACTGCCTTTTATCTAATTCTCCCAATAACTCTCGTTTTTCTCCATAACCGGCATCAAAAGCAAGCGCTTCATAGGGAAAATCCTTCTTAAGAATATCATCTAAAAGTTGTAAAGCAAGCTGCCATTTCTTTAAAAACTTGTATCTTGCTTTAGGAACTTTGGCTACCTGCATTCTTTTTTTACTTTTTGTCCAAGATTGGGGAAGGAATAATTCACCTAGGATAGGAAAATGCTCTTTACCTTTTTCACAGTAATGCCACGTGACGATTGATTGACAATTAGCAATTTTTCCTAAAGCTCCACAATACTGCCTGGCTACCCCTACCGAAAACTTTCCCTTCTTGGGTAAAGAAGTGTCGTCTAGAACAAGTACTCCTTTTTTAACCCCCATGCTTTGAGCCATATGCCGTGCCAGTTGTTGTTGCATCGCTGCATGGTCCCAAGGGCTTTGATTGACAAATTGTTGAATGGCTTGTTCATTTCCTCCAGGAAGCCTTTTTGCCATGGGTTCGATAGATTTTCTTTCTCCATCTAATATTAATCCTGAAATGTATAATCTGCACCAGTGAACTCTTTCTGATCTTCCTAAGTTGGCTTTGAAAACATTAATCCATTCATTAAGTTGTTCGCGAATAGAGTTTAATTGCTCTAGATTCATTGCCCCTCCTTAATTAATAAATCTTACCTACATTAATATCAGAAAGCCACTTAACGAGGTAGTACTATATAGCTATTGATAACCAAACTATTCTGCCCATTAAGCATTGCCCTCTATTTCTTGCCGAAGAGGATTTGGCCCTTGCCGAGGTGCAGACCTTGCTAGGGAAAATTTCTTCTCAACAAGCTACTGAAGGAAAAGCAACTCTTTTTAAAACAGAAGCAAGCCACTTAATTTTAAGTTTAAATTTTGAGAAGCTTGATAAGATAGAAGCAGAGATTATCGAAGAATTCTTAAAGCAATTTCCACGCTGGAAAGGAGTCATCATAAAGGGAGGATCAAAAAAATGGGTGTGGGGTGATCCCACCAACTTTCTTGCGATCGGGGATTTAAAATTTCTTTGCTCCCCTGAAGTCTTCGTCCAAAATCATGCGGAGCAAAGCTTGAAGATCTATCAGCAAATCATTGATTTGCTTTCTCACAAAAAACAAGCTACCATTCTTGATCTTTATTGTGGCATTGGTATCTCTTCTTTACTTTTAAGCCAGCAAGACCATCGGGTCATTGGAATAGAATACAATCCTCTATCAATCGCTATGGCCAAAGAAAATGCCTACCTTAACAGATTGACGACCCCTCAATTCATTGAAGGAGACGTGGAAAAAATCCTACAAAAAGAAATGCACGGCCAGCATGCCGATATCATTATTCTCAATCCTCCTCGCCAGGGAATTACCCCCACCGTCGGAGCAGAAATTTTACGACGTTGCCCACAAGAAATTATTTATGTTTCCTGTATGCCTTCTACTCTTGCTAGAGATCTTTCACTTATCTGTGTTAAAGGTTATAAAATCTCTCTTATTCAACCTTACGACATGTTTCCCCAGACAAGCCATGTTGAAACTCTTGTCCATTTGATACGTGGCTAAAAATAAGATTAACAATGTTAACATACAGGCTCTTGTAATGGCGAAATCTATTGAAGCATGGAGAAAAAAACTTATGGCAGTTCTATTTTAAACGATTCTAATGGGGAAAGCTGTCAAAAAAGAGCTAGGAGCTCAGCTAAAAGGGTGCCTGTTTGATCTAGATACTTGCAAGAGGTAAAGTAAGGGATTAAAAAAACAAAGTCTTATCTTGTTTCAAATGAATAACAGTACTTCTTAGGCGCTCCACCCTTAGGCATGATTAAATCATTACTTGCTAGATAGCTCAAGAAGCTCTTCATCTTTCTGTAATTTCTCACTAGCATATTGAAGCGCCCAGCCATCTTGCTTAACAGCCTCAAGAACGACTCTCCTATCGTTCTGAAGCTTTTGGCTAGCATACTCAAGCGCCAAGCCGTCTTGCTGAATAGCAATGATTACAACTTCTCTATTATTTCGAAGCTCCAGGCTAGCATGTTGAAGGGCCCGACCATTACACTGGACTGCAGCAACTACAACTTCTCTATCGTTTTGAAGCTTTTGGCTAGCATACTGAAGAGCCCAGCCGTTTTGCTGCACAGCAGCAAGAATAATTTTTTTATCTTGCCGAAATTTTTGGTTAGCATACTGAAGCGCCCAACCGAATTGCTTAACGGCAGCAAAAACAACTTTTCTACTATTTCGAAGCTCGGGACTAGCATACTGGAGCGCCCAGCCGAATTTCTTAACGGCAGCAAGAACGACTTCTTTATCATTTTGAAGCTCTTGGCTAGCATACTGAAGCACCAAACTCTTATGTTGAACAGCAGCAAGGACAAATTCTTTATTATCTCGAAGTTCAGGACTAGCGTACTGAAACGCTAAATCGTCTTGCTGAATAGCAGCAAGAACGACTTCTCTATCATTTTGAAGTTTTAAGCCAGCATACTGAAGCGCCAAGCCATTTTTCTGAACAGCAGTAAGAACGATTTCTTTATCGTTTGCAAGTTCTTGGCTAGCATACTGAAGCGCCAAGCCATTTTTCTGGACAGCACTAAGAACGATCTCTCTATCGTTTTGAAGCTCTGCAGGAGCAAATTGAAGGGCTAAGCCATTTTTCTGAACAGCAGCAAGAAGGGCCTCCCTATCGCTTTGAAGCCCTTGAAGAGCAGATTGAAGCGTTGAGCCATTTTTCTGAGCAGCAACAAGAGGGGCTTCCCTATCACTTTGAAGCCCTTGGGGGGAAGACGGAAGGGTTAAGCTATTTTTCTGAACAGCAGCAAGAGAGGCTCCTTCATCACTTTGAGACTCTTTGTTAGTAGGCTGAAGCGTCAAATCACTTTGCTGAACAGCGGTAAGCACAGATTCTCTATCATTCGAGAATGCGGGAATAGCCTTCTTAAAAGCTTTGTTATTCTTTTGAGCAGCAGTATGCAGAATTTTTTTATCAATTTCTTTCTTATGAGTAACGTCCCAGATCCCCACCATTATATTTCCTAATACAGGAATCAACAAAGTTACACACCGTTTAAAACTTTTTTGATTAAGATGAGCATAGTAAGGATTTTTGGTCTCTTTTTGCTTGAAGAGTAAAATAACAGCTTTTTGAAAGATATCGACTAAATTAGTCACCGTGCTAAAGATAGGTATATAGTCAGCCTTATGATCTATAAACAGGCAGACTTTAGATAAAGAATTCATTTACATGGCACCTTATATTGTTTATTAACCTAATGTAGAGGTTATCTTTTTTTTTAAATAAATAGTTAAATTTAATAAAAGAAACTTCTAATCTATTTAAAAACATTTATTTCTTAAACGCTCTCTGACTACAAAAAATTAAAAATGCACTATCGGAGTATAAGCTACACTGTAATTATTGAAAATCTTTTAGCAAAAAACGGGATAAACATTTCTTAATTTCAGTCACATTTAAATATGCCCCTCATGGGCATTGTTGCATAAATGGCAAGAAGCGTAGACGATTAAGATTGCTCTTTAACGCTTAAGAGCTATAAAATTTAGTTTGCAAAAACAAGAATATAGGCAAGCTATCAAAAAAGCCCTCTTCCCTTATCACCTACGTAATTGACTCCATTATAACAAAGCTTTAATACAAAGAGGAAGCATTACTTTATGGTTGTCGGATGGGGGCATTAAAGGGTGAAGGAAAAATATAAGCTTAAAGGGAGAAGGAGCACTCAAACATTTACTCCCCTGTCGCTATCCTATGCATGCTGATGATTAAAGCCGTTTATCATTTGCCTCTCCTGAGCTATTCTAAGATTTTTTTTAACATTGATTGTCTTGCTGGCCTTTAAGGCTGCCTTTTCCCTGCTACACCCGCATCTATAGGCGTGCTAAAAAGCTTGGACAGAAATTTGAAGGGGCCAAGCCTTAAAGCGTCTGACAAACGCAGCCTTTACTTCCTCTTGGATGAAAGCTATGGTAAAGGAGAGCGGAAAGTGCGCCAGCCTGGCAAAGCAAAGCGGAAGACTTGGAGAAAGATTTACTTAAGCATTTGTCCAGATTCGCATGAAATTATTTTTAAGTAAATTGGCGTAAAGTAATAAAGCTGATGATTTAGTGGCGAGCCAAATGATCCCCAATCTACCTAAGAGCACAAAAACCGCTTATGGAGATAGTGCCTACGATAAGCAAGCTTTCTATCGATCATCTTATGTTCAAGGTATAGATCCTTTATTACCTCCAAGAAGAGAAGAAAGATTTAAAGCCAAGAGCCAGACGAGCCGGGAAAGAAAGAAATAATACGCTTTCGAGCAACTCTTTATGTAATTATATACTTAATAAAAAGCTTGTTTATAAGGATAGAGTCAGCCTGAAAAAAAGGTTATTTTTTTCCGGTTATGCAGACGTAGTTTTTTTAAAGGATATAATGCCTTAAAGTCGTTAAAGGTTTAGGAGGAGACAATGAGGCCAGGCAGCTTGAAACTTTGCGGCTATCCTCAAAGATCGCTTGCCAAAAGGGCGACACACCGCTTTAAAAGAAGTTTAAAGGAAATTTTCGCTCTAGTGACGCTAGCCTAGCAGCGAGCAAAATCGCAACTTTAAAAAACTTATGTTTATATAAATAAAAAAGAAATCAACCTTTCTCCAAGCTAACTCTCCTCGTAAAGGCAAGCTTTTTATTAAGTATATGACTGCATAAAAAGTTGCCCAAAAGGGCACTATATGCTACATCATTTGGCGATGAATAAGATGGCATAGCTTGCCATGCCTAAAAAGCAATGTTCAAAGAACAGCGGATGCTAACTTTGGTGATAAGCCTAATGCAAGACTCCTCTTTAAGCAGGCAAGCTATTAGGCCATTTACGCTGCAAGACCTCTTACACCATAAAGCAAAAATTCTTTCTCTAAATCCTTAAAACTTTCTAAGTCAGCAATTTGCCCTTTTAACATTATAGGTGAGGAGGCAGATATTTTTTCAGCTATAGCCTAAAACGCTGCTTCAACTCCTCGGGAATATCCTCAAGCAGATTTCCGCCTAACTTAAGATCTAGCCGCTCAGGTAGCTCCCCAATCTCTGCAGGAAGAGTGGTAAACTGGTTGTGGCTTAAGTGAAAGTTTTGCAGCCGCGAAAGCTGCCCTATCTGTACCGGAAGAGTGGTGAGTTGGTTGTTGCTTAAATCAAGCTTTGTCAGCTGAGAGAGTTGGCCTATCTCTGCTGGAAGAGAGGTAAGCTGGGTGTCCTGCAAGCCAAGCTCCCATAACTGCCAAAGCTGCCCTATCCCTGGAGGAAGGGCAGTGAGAGGGTTGCGGTTTAAGTTAAGGTCTCGCAGCTGCAAAAGCTGCCAAATCTCTGAAGGAAGGGTGGCGAGATGGTTGTTGCTTAAGTCAAGGTTTGCCAGCTGAGAGAGTTGGCCTATCTCTGCTGGAAGAGAGGTAAGCTGGTTGTTGCTTAATACAAGGCATTGCAATCGCGAAAGCTGCCAAATCTCTTTAGGAATAACAGCGAGATGGTTGTGGCTTAAGTCAAGATTTCCCAGCTGCGAAAGCTGCCCTATCTGTGCAGAAAGAGCGGTGAGTTGGTTGCCGCTTAAGTTAAGCCCTTGCAGCTGAGAGAGTTGCCCTATCTCTGCTGGAAGAGAGGTAAGCTGGGTATTCGCTAAACTAAGACCTCGTAGCTGGGCAAGCTGCCCTATCTCTGGAGGAAGGGCAGTGAGAGGGTTGTGGCTTAAGTCAATGTTTCCCAGCTGCGAAAGCTGCCCTATCTGTGCAGAAAGAGTGGTGAGTTGGTTGCTGCTTAGGTTAAGCTCATACAGCACAGAGAGCTGCCATATCTCTGCTGGAAGAGAGGTAAGCTGCGTATTCACTAAGTTAAGGCTCCGCAGCTGGGCCAGCTGCCCTATCTCTGGAGGAAGGGCAGTGAGAGGGTTGTGGCTTAAGTCAAGGTATTGCAATTGCGAGAGCTGGCAAATTTCTTTAGGGATCATGGTAAGCTGGTTGTTGCTTAATATAAGATATTGCAATTGCGGGAGCTGCCAAATCTCTTTAGGAATAACAGCGAGATAGTTGCGGCTTAAGTTAAGGTTTTGCAGCTGGGATAGCTGCCAAATCTCTTTAGGAAGGGAGGTAAGCTGGTTGTGGCTTAAATCAAGGTTTCCCAGCTGCGAAAGTTGCCAAATCTCTTTAGGAAGAGAGGTAAGCTGGGTATTACCTAGGTAAAGGCTTTGGAGCTTAGAGAGCTGCCTTATCTCTGCAGGGAGGGAGGTAAGCTGGTTTTGGTTTAATTCAAGCATTTGCAGCTCAGACAATTGCCCGATTTCTGCAGGAAGACTGGTGAGCTTGTTTTGATTTAAGTAAAGCCCTTGCAGCTCAGACAATTGCCCGATCTCTGCAGGGAGGAAGATAAGCTCATTGTCGGTTAGATTAAGCTCTTGCAGCTTAGAGAGCTGCCCTATCTCTGCAGGGAGGGAGGCAAGCAGGTTGTCGTTTAGGCTAAGCTCTTGCAGCTTAGAGAGCTGCCTTATCTCTGCAGGAAGGGAAGTAAGCCGGTTGTAGCTTAGGTTAAGCTTTTGCAGCTTAGAGAGCTGCATTATCTTCACAGGGAGGGAGGTAAGCTGGTTGCCCTCTAATTGGAGTATTTCTAGCCAAGAAAGCTGCCCTATCTCTGCAGGGAGGAAAGTAAGGAGGTTGTCCTCTAATTGGAGTACTTTTAGCTGCGAAAGCTGTCCTATCTCTGCTGGAAGGAAGGTAATCTGGTTGCTGATTAGGTCAAGCTCTTTAAGCTGAGAAAGCTTCCCTATCTCTGCCGGAAGAGACGTAAGCTGGTTGTAGCTTAAGCTAAGCATTCGCAGTTGCGATAACTGCCCTATCTTTGGCGGAAGGCTGGTAAGCCGGTTTTGGCTTAGCTTAAGCTCTTGCAGTTGAGAAAGATATCCTATCTCTGCTGGAAGGAAGGTAAGTTGATTGAGCCTTAAGTCAAGGTTTCGCAGCTGCGAAAGCTGTCCTATCGCCCCTGGAAGGAAAGTAATCTGGTTGCTGGTTAGGTCAAGCTCTTTAAGCTGCGATAGCTTCCCTATCTTCGCAGGAAGGACAGTGAGATGATTGTACTCTAATTGGAGTATTTCCAGACGAGAAAGCTGTCCTATCTCGGCAGGAAGAGAAGTAAGCTCGTTGTTGTTTAAGTAAAGATATTCCAGCTGAGAAAGCTTCCCTATCTCTGCAGGAAGGGCAGTGAGATGGTTGTTTTTTAAGAAAAGCTTCTGTAGCTTCGAAAGCTGTCCTATCTCTGCAGGAAGGGAAGTCAGTTGGTTGTCACTTAGGTTAAGCTCCGGCAACTGAGAAAGCTTTCCTATCTCTGCAGGAAGGGCTGTGAGATGGTTGTTAGTTAAGCCAAGGTATTGCAGTTGAGAAAGCTTTCCTATCTCTGCAGGAAGGGCTGTGAGATGGTTGTGGCTTAAGTCAAGATTTCGCAGCTGCGAAAGTTGTCCAATCTCTGGAGGTAAAAATGTCAAGCCGGTAGACATTAAATTTACCATTGTAATCCCTTTGCCATATCTTTCGATCCAATCTCTAAGAAGCTCTCCTTGTTTTTCTAAAGGCAAGTACTTAATGTTTTCTTGACTTAGGTATTCCTCTCCACCAGGAAGTTTTTTCCACATTAATAAGCGATTAATATTTATAAGGTAAAACGAATAATTAGCTAACGTATAACGCCTCTTTTCCTTGGTTTTCCATTGAAATTCTAACTCCATAGGAGCAAGAGTTCTAGCTAGAACAAAAGTTTGCTTAAAAATTGCCTTGGCTTTCTCTCCTTCACAAAGCCCATTCTCTAGCTTATAAACCCTATCTAAAATATGAGCCTGTTCTTTAATCCTCCCTTGAGGAAAATGAATGTTACCTATTTGCCTATAAAGAGAGGGCATGACTTCCGTAGCCAACAGATGTCGCCATCTTGTACAAACACTAAAGAGGGAGGGGCTAGCACAAGCCTTTAAGATAGGCGCTAGTATTTCATTAGGTAGGTTTTCAATGGTGATAGAAGAGCTGGGGTTCATAATATGGCTCTTTAAGATGTATACATATATATTTTATCCATTCTGCAGGGGATTATCTATACATAGAAAAAGCAGAATAAGCAAGAAAATAGTAGGAATCAATTTTCAATATTTAAGCGTGGAAAACAGAGAAATATAAAAAGCGTGGAGAAATTCTTTCCGAGTTTTTAGCAGAGAAGCAGACCTTTAGATCCTACGCCTCTATAGTAAATCAAAAGCTCTCTATATATTTAAAACTTTCTAAGCTTGCCAATGTGCCCTTTAAATGTTATAGGTGAGGAAGACAGATACTTTTCAACTACAGCTCAAAACGTTGTTTTAATTCCTCTGGTATGTTTTCCAGCAGATTTCCGTCTAACTTAAAATCTAAATCTTTAAAGCACAGTGCTATTTCTGCAGTAAGGGCAGTGAGATGGTTATTATTTAAGGGAAGCCATTGCAGCCGCGAAAGCTGCCCTATCTCTGAAGGGAGGGTGGTAAGCTAGTTATGATTTAAGCAAATTAGATAGATATGAGAAAGCTGCCCACTCTCTGCCAAAAGAGACGCAAACTGGTTACATGGTAAGTGAAGCTCTTCTAGCTGAGAAAGGTGCCGAATCTCTGCCGGAAGGGAGGTGAGCTGATTATCGAATAAGTAAAGCCTTTTCAGCTGAGAAAGCAGCCCTATTTCAGCAGGAAGAGTGGTAAGTTGGTTATCCTCTAAGCAAAGGTATTCCCGCTGAGAAAGCCGCCCTATCTCTGCCGGAAGGAAGGTAAGCTGGTCGTTGTTTAAGTCAAGCCGCCACAGCTGAGAAAGCAGCCCTATCTCTGGAGGTAAAAAGGTCAGGCTAATCTTGCTTAAGTATAACTCTTCAATATCTTGGCCATATCTTTCCATCCACTCTCTGAAAAGCTCTCCTTTTTTTGCTAGAGGCAAATACCTAATTTTTTCTTACTCTAAGTATTTTGTGCCATCAGGAAGGTTTTTCCACATTAAGAGGCGGTTAATATTTATAAGATAAGAAGAATAATTAGCCAGGTTAAAATACCTTTTTTCCTCAGTTTTCCACTTAAATTCTAACTCTACAGGAGAAAGTGAGTTAGCTAAACTAAAGATCTGCTTAAAGATAGCATTTATCTTTGCTGTTTCAGTAAGCTCTTCTTCTAGCTTATAAATCCTATCTAAAATAAAAGTCTGTTCGCTAATATCTCGTTGAGGAAAATGTATCTTACCTATTTGCTTATAAAGAGAGGGCATTATTTCTGCGTTCACCAGATGCCGCCATCTTGTACAAACGCTAACTAAGGCAGGCGAGGTGCAAACCGTTAAAATAGAAGTTAGTATTTCATTAGGTAAATGCTCAATGGTAATAGAAGGGTTAGGATTCAGGGTATAGACTCTTTTAAGCTTTATGCTTTATTTTATTTACTTTTTAGGCACTTTTATATACATAAAAAAAGCAAAATAGGCAAGAAAATGTAAAAAGGTGCCCGGAAACCTATTTTTGAATTTGCTTTCATTTTATCAATAAGCGAGAGTTTTGGGACACCTTCTTAAAAGCATATTAGATAGCTTATATGAGGAAGATAAAAGCCAGGCTTGAGGGCTTCAGCCGTGTAATTTTATCTGTTTTAAAAGGCGTACAATGAATTTATTGAAAGCTGGTGCAAAAACAAAAGTAGGAATTAAGGGTAAGAAAGCAAAAGCCGATGGAATCAAGATTACATGAGGAAAATGCCAAACGGTAAGTAAAATCTTCATGCAATTTTCCTGCAGAACAGAAGTCCTCATTGCTTTGAATTAGTAATAGCGTTTCTGTTGAGCGCTCCCTCCCTGACAAAACCACAATTAATCATTTACTTGTTACATAGCTTAAGGAGCTCTTTATCTTTTTGAAGTTGCTCACTAGCATACTGAAGAGCCATGCCATCTTGCTTAACAGCGGCAAGAACGACTTTCTTATCGTTTCGCAGCTTGTAGCTAGCATACTGAAGAGCCTGGCCGTTTTGCTTAACGGCCGTAAGTACCACCTCTTTATCATTCTTAAGATCTTCTCCAGCAAGCTGAAGTGCTATGCCATTTTGCTGGACGGCAGCAAGTACCACCTCTTTATTATTCTTAAGTTTTTCTCCAACATGCTGAAGTGCCCAACCGTTTTGCTGAACTGCGGCAACTACCACATCTTTATTATTCTTAAGATCTTCTCCAGCGTGTTTAAGTGCCCAACCGTCTTGCTGAACGGCCTCAAGCACAATATCTTTATTACTTTTAATCCATGGGCTGGCATAAAAGAGTAGATCGCCAGCTTGCCGAACAGCAGTAAGCAGCAAAAATTTATCATCTCTTAGGACCCAGGAGGCATACTGAAGTGCCCGAGGATCTTGCTGAATGGCAGCAAGCACGACTTTTCTATTGTCTTTAATTTCTTCACTGGCATATTCAAGAGCTAAACCATCCTGCTGGACAGCAGCAAGCATAACCTCTTCGTCGTTCTTAACTTTTTTGCCCCCATACTGGATAGTCAAGCATCGATGCTTAAAATCAACAAGCACAAATTGCTCATTATTTATCACCGTTTTATCAAGGTACTGGAGAGCGGGGTCTTGATGCCGAATAGCAGCAAGCACGACCTCCCTGTCGTTTTTAAGAGCTTGGCTAACATACTTAAGAGATGCGCCATTTTGTGTAACGGCAGCAATCACCACTTCTCTATTATTTTTAAGCTCTTGGCTAGCATGCTCAAGAGCTAAGCCATCTTGGCTAACAGCGGCAAGTACGACTTCCTTATCACTCCTAAGTTCTTGGCTAGCATACTTAAGAGCTAAGCCATCTTGGCTAACAGCGGCAAGTACAACTTTTTTATTATTATGTAATTCTGGATGAGAATATTTAAGAACCAAGCCGCTTTGCTTAACAGCAGCCAATACAATATCTTGATCTTTTCTAAAATCTTCGCTAGCTTGAGAAAGCTCCCATCCATTTTTCTGCATGTCAGCAAGGGCGGTAGCCTTAACTTTTTTAAACTCCTCGCTGAGATTGCCAAGCTTTAAGTCATCTTCTTGGGCAGTAACCCATGGTGCCGGTTCATTATTAATTTCTTTCCCAGCATCTTGGGGCGAGTTGATCGTTTGGCCTACTTTTGGCGGTTTTAAGTTCTTATTATCAAGTCTATACTGAGTAATATCCCAAATTCCCACCCATATATTTCCTAAAATGGGGACCAATAAAACAATGCAACGTCTAAAACTTTTTTTATTAAGATACCGGTAATAATTATTGCTTAAAGATAAGTTTCCTTCTTGCTGGTTCGATCCATAAACACATTTTTGGAAAATATTGACTAGATTAGTCACCGTACTGATTAGAGGCACGTAATCAGCCTTACGATCAATCCATATACACAATTGAGAAAAACCGCTTAGGTTCATTTTAACCCCACTTATTCTTTAAATTAAATAATATTAGCAACTATATCTTATAAAATCAATAAAACTTTATTAAAAAAAACTAATCTTCTACACGGCTAAAAAAAAACATTTTATGAGTTAATTTATTACTGCTTTTTTCTCAAGCTAAGGCGCATTCTGCCGAAGAGAGAAAGACTTAGTCGGTGTTGGGCAAATTCCCATCCAACATTCTGCCACTCAAAAGAGTAGAGCGCTATTATTATGATTAACGAAAGGCGGGATAAGAAGATAGGTCATTCTCTTTTTAGAATGCAAAAGATAGCATTAAGTAACTGTTACTTGAAGTGCTTGGATGGTTTGCCTGCCTTTTCCTTGCCTATAATAGGTGCAGGCCCTGCTATTCGTGAGGATTTAACTCTTTAGGATAAAGTTAGTTTATCTTAATCGCGTTCTAAGTTAAACAGCTTAATTTTTTAATAATTTTGATAATTTAAAAAATGTTTTTAAGAAATAATCTTTTTTATAAATTTAGAGAAATTTAAGTCTATCCATAAAATAAAATGCGTTAAAAAAAAAACGAAGCTGAAAAGATTAAAAAGCTTATTGTGCCTTTTTTTTCCCTTTATAAAATTTATCATTCCTTTTGAGCTTTATCCCATGCATCTAAAGCTAAATTAAGTTTTAGCACGTTAATATAAGGCGCGCCTAGGAAGCCCCAGCGCGGCAATTCTATTGATGCTTCGATGAGTCGAAAAATAGCCTCTTTATTATTTTCGTTCCAACCTCTTGCTTTGATTATTCGTTCTACCTGAAAGTAGGCGGTTTGCGGAGAAATATGGGGATCTAATCCGCTGGCAGAAGCAAAAAGTAACTCGCTAGGAATTAAGCGATCACTTTTCTCATCGTAGTTTTTTTTTATCTTTGCTTTACGTTTTTCAATAGCTTTTTTTAAAGCCTCGCTGGTAGGGCTTAGGTTACTCCCACCTGATGCTAAAGGATTATAATTGTTTGCCGAGGGGCGTCCCCAGAAATAGCGATTACTTTCAAAATTTTGTCCGATCAAGGCAGCTCCTACCACCTTTCCATTAAAAGAAATAAAATCCCCTTCAGCTTTATTTTTGATAGTTAGATACGCTATAAAAGTAATGAAGAAAGGGTAGATAATTCCTGTTAAAGCTGTTAGCCACAGAAACATTTTGAAGCTAGTCCAAATTCTTAACATATAAACTCTCTTACTCTACAAAGCTAAAAAAGGTGATTAAAATATCGATAAGTTTTATTCCTACAAAAGGAGCCACAAGTCCTCCTAATCCATAGATGAGGAGATTATTTCTTAACAAAGCTTGTGCCGACTGAGCATTATATTGGATTCCTCTTAAAGCTAGGGGTATTAAAGCCACGATGATTAAAGCATTAAAAATAATAGCACTTAAAACAGCACTCTGAGGTGAATTTAAGCCCATAATGTTAAGTACAGACAGAGGGCCAGAGCCTCCTTTATCTCCTATATACAATGCTCCAAAGATCGCTGGAATGATGGCAAAATATTTAGCTACATCATTAGCTATACTAAAAGTTGTTAAAGCCCCCCTTGTCATCAACATCTGTTTGCCGATTTCTACAATGTCAATTAACTTGGTAGGATTGCTGTCTAAATCTACCATATTGCCAGCTTCTCTAGATGCCTGCGTGCCTGTATTCATTGCTACACCTACATCCGCCTGAGCTAAAGCAGGTGCATCATTGGTGCCATCGCCTGTCATAGCCACTAGCCTTCCATTCTCTTGTTCGCTTTTAATTTTTGCTAATTTTATCTCGGGTGTAGCTTCAGCAATAAATTCATCTACTCCAGCTTCTGCTGCAATAGCTGCAGCGGTCAAGTGATTGTCACCAGTAACCATTACAGTACGAATGCCCATGCGTCGCATCTGCGCAAATCTTTCTTGGATACCTCCTTTGATGATATCTTTAAGATGGATGATCCCTACAATTTTATCTTCATCGCTGACCAGTAAAGGTGTTCCTCCTTTGCTTGCTATAGTTTGTATAGCAGCATCTAGCTGATCAAAATAATGCCCTCCTAAGCTCGTCAGATGTTTTTTAATTGCTTCTGTAGAGCCTTTGCGTATGCGCCGTACAACCTTTCCTAAACCATCTACGAAATCGATGCCGCTCATGCGCGTAGTGGCTGAGAAAGGAACAACGATAGAGTTTCTTGTATCCAAAGATTCAGCCCTTAAGCCAAATAATTTTTTAGCAAGAACTACAATAGAACGGCCCTCTGGAGTTTCATCAGATAAAGAAGCTAGCTGAGCAATTTCTGCAAAAGCTTTTTCATCTATGCCTACGGCAGGTAGAAAAGCTGTAGCCATTCTATTGCCGATAGTAATTGTGCCTGTTTTATCGAGTATCAACAAATCTATATCTCCTGCAGCTTCCACCGAGCGGCCGCTTAAAGCTATTACGTTGCGCCTAAATAAACGATCCATTCCTGCAATTCCTACCGCACTTAGCAATGCGCTAATGGTCGTAGGGATTAAGCAAATTAGCAGAGCCACTAAAATAGGAAAGGTGAGGAGTTGGGAAATATCTTGCTTAGAAGCGTGGGCACTATATTCTCCAAAAGCTTTCAAGGAAGCGATGGTGATAAGGAAAATAATACTTAAAGCCGAAAGCACGATATGCAAAGCAATTTCATTAGGTGTCTTCTGACGTTTGGCACCTTCAATTAAGCGTATCATGCGGTCTAAAAAATTATTTCCGGGCTCTGCAGTCACTTGAATACGCAGGCGATCGCTCAACACCCTAGTTCCTGCCGTTACAGCGCTTCTATCTCCTCCACTTTCTCTAATGACAGGTGCTGATTCACCTGTTATAGCTGATTCATCAATGGTAGCAGCACCTTCTATGACATCCCCGTCGGTAGGAATAATATCCCCTGCTTCACAAATTATTACATCACCTTTTTTTAACTGATCTGCAGGAATTTTTATCTCTATTCCATTGATCTCTTGACGAGCATTAGCTTGAACTTTTGTTTTTCTTAAACTTGCTGCTTGTGCTTTTCCTCTACTTTCGGCAATGGATTGAGCAAAATTAGCAAAAAGGATTGTAAACCATAACCAAAGAGCAATTTGCAAATTAATCCACGTTAACTGCTGATAAAAAACCTCCTGGATGACATAACCTGTGGTAGACAGTGCTCCAAGATAAGTCACAAACATGACAGGATTTTTAAATTGATCCTGAGGAGCCAGCCTCTTGATTGCTTCTTTAAGAGCATCTGCAGCAATTTTCACAGTTAGCAAACTCTTTTGGTTAAACTGCATTCGATCTCCTTTATCCGCAAATTTTGATCCCTTATTTGACATTATTTTCATCTATCTATTTTTCTGAATTTAAAATGTCTGCCCTTTAAGCATTAAAAGATGCTCCGCTAAGGGACCTAACGACCATGCAGGAAAAAATGTTAAAGCTCCTACGATAAGGATCACACATAAAAGTAAAAAAGCGAACAAAGGAGAGCTAATGGAAAAATCCCCGGGAGAAAGAGGGGAAGCCCTTTTGGAGGCAAGTAAGCCCGCTATAGCCAGGCTAGACAAAATTATTGAACTCCTACTTATTAACATGACTATTCCCAGGAACAGATTGTAATAAAGTGTATTAGCATCTATTCCAGCAAACGCACTACCATTATTACCTGCAGCTGAGGAAAAAGCATATAAAATTTCTGATAAACCATGAGGGCCCTGATTTCCTAAGCTAGTAAGGGCTTCTGGCAGTACGCAAGAGAGCCCACTCCCTATGAGGATGAGAAAGCTAGGCATCAAAATAGCTAGCATTAACCATTGCATTTCTTTTCTCTCAATTTTTTTACCTAAGTAGACTGGCGTCCTTCCTACCATAAGGCCTGCAAGAAAAACTGTAAGGATGGCAAACATGATCATCGAGCATAGTCCTACCCCTATCCCTCCAAAAACTATCTCTCCTAGCATCATGTTAAGCATAGCCATGCCTCCGCTTAGCGGCGATAGGCTAGAAAGCATAGCATTAACTGAGCCGTTTGACGTAGCTGACGTTGACATAGCCCATACAAGACTAAGGTTAGTTCCTAGCCGGGTCTCTTTTCCTTCGAGGAAAGGAGATACATCCATAGCAAGATTCATGAGTTTTTCCGCATAGAAGGAAATACCTAAGCCTACAACCCAAAGAGCTATCATAACAGCGAAAAGATTCCATGCATGCTTTTTGGCATCGATTAAGATTCCATAGGCATATACGGAAGCCGCTGGTATTAGCAAAATAGCAAGCATTTCAAAAAGATTAGTAACAAGGGAAGGATTTTCAAAAGGATGGGCACTATTAGCATTAAAAAAGCCTCCGCCATTTGTTCCCAGCTGTTTGATAGCTACCTGGGAGGCTACGGGTCCTAGAGGAATGGTTTGCTGAGAATTCTCCAAGGTAGTCACTTCAATGTAAGGGGAAAAGGTTTGAACGACCCCTTCGCTAATCAATAGTAAAGCTAGTAGTATAGAAAGAGGTAGCAGTATATAAACGATAGAACGGATAAGATCGCTCCAAAAATTGCCTATGTGTCTAGTATTTTTGCTCACAAGGCCTCGAATTAAAGCTAATAAGGTAGCTAATCCAGTGGCTGCGCTCAAAAAATTGTGCGCGGCCAGCCCAAGCATTTGCGTCAAATAGCTCATCGTGTTTTCACCTGCATAGGCTTGCCAGTTAGTATTAGTAATAAAGCTGATTGCTGTATTAAAGGCTAATGGCCATGGAACTGAGGGAAAATGCTGGGGATTAAGAGGAAGGAGGTGCTGGAAAAGCTGCAGAAAAAAAAGGCCTAAAAAACTTATGCCATTGAAAATAAAAAGGGCGGTCGCATATTCAAGCCAACTCATCTCTTTTTTTGCATCTACGCTACTGACGCGATAAGATAAATGCTCTAAGCCTCCTAAAAGAAAATGTACGGCAGTTTTTTGATCGGTAAATATTTTAGCCATATATCTACCTAGAACAGGGATTAACGCTATGAGAAGAATAAGAAAGAAAAGGAGTGTAATCCACTCGGCATAGGACATAAGTGATCTTCTCTTAAAATTTTTCGGGGTGAAGAAGAGTATATATCAAATAAGCTAAGACGGCAAATGCCAAGGCTCCCGCTAAAATAAAATCCATCGACATACTCCTCCTACACGCATAAAAGCTATCATGTAAATTGTACATTAACTATTTCAAAAAAAATTTACAAATAAAAAAGCAAAATAGCAATACAAAAGCTCTCTAGGGAAAACAAGCTTTTTTAAAATGTGTAAACCTAGGAATAGCTATTTTTACAATAGAGGGGCTGGATTCTTGATAAGGTGAGCATAATAGTGAGAAAAAGCTGCCGCTTGATCGCCATCTATGATCCTATGGTCAAAACTCCAGGATAAATTAAGAACATCCCTGAGCACTACTTCATCATTACAAGCCCATGGCTGTTTTTGAATGCGATTAACGGCTAAGATAGCTACTTCAGGATAATTAATGATAGGCGTCGCCCATAGGCCACCATCCCCTAAGACCCCAAAGTTACTGATAGTAATAGTCCCTTCTTTCATCTCACTCGGCTGAAGTTTATTAGTATTAGCTCTATTTTTAAGTTCCTCATAAGCATAAATTAGATCGATCAAAGAAAGAGCTTGAACATTTTTAAGTACCGGTACTATTAATCCTAGTGGCGATGCCATGGCAATGCCTATATGATGATGCTGATGAATAATCAGCTTATGTTGATCCACCGAACTATTAAACTGAGGAAATTTATTTAAAGTTAAACTTAAAGCTTTAAGCAAAAAAGGCATATAAGTGACTTGAATATTCTTTTTAGCCCCTTCTTCTTTAAATTTTTGGCGTAAACGCACAAGCCTTGTCGCCTCAGCTTTTTCAAAATAAGAAAAATGAGGAATTTTACGTTTGGATTCTACCATTTTTTGGTACATTAAATTTTTAATGCCTATGATAGGAAGCTCTTTATCTTCTTCAAGACGAAGAACAGGAGTATCTAAATTTTCCTTGGGCCAAGGTCGAACATATTGACGTAAATCTTCCGGTCTTACGCGACCTGCTTTGCCCATTCCTTGAACTTGGCAGATATCAATTCCCATTTCTTGAGCTAATTTCCTTGTAGAAGGCAGAGCTAAAATGTTCGATGATCCAGGTGCAAGAGCAGGGGCACTCATATGACTAGGAGCAAGCGGAGGCAAAGGACAAGGCATAGGGAGAGAACTTTCTTTAAGCCTAGACTGAGGGGCGGGCACTGCTGTATGTCCTTCAAGTAATTCTATATCATAAAGAGGTTTTCCTTTAATCGATATCTCCCCCGGCTTATAGTAATGTTTGGCTATTTTTCCAGGATAAGGGGAAGGAAGTTCTACAGTAGCTTTATCAGTCATCACAATTACGACAGGCTCATCTTGCAAGACAGTATCCTGAACATCTTTAAGCCATTCAACCACTTCTCCTTCGATAACCCCTTCCCCAATATCAGGCAAGGTCACGGTATGAATTTTAGCCATATAGTCTTCCGTTAGTAATTAAGGGTTTCTAAAATTGCCTTCTTAACGCGAGGAGTATCGGGCAAATATTCTTTCTCTAAAGTATGAGGAAAAGGTGTGTCTAAGCCGCAGCAACGTTTAACAGGTGCTTGAAGTTTTAGCAAGCAATGTTCATGAATCAATGCCGAAATCTCGGCACCAAAACCTTGAGTTAAAGGCGCTTCATGGCAAACAACACAGCGACCTGTCTTATTGACTGATGCGACTAAGGTATGAATATCTAAAGGATTTAAAGTACGTAGGTTTATAACTTCTACATCAATATTTTCTTGCTGGGCCAACTCCTCTGCCGCCTGCTTATTTTGATGATGCTGGGCTCCCCAGCCAATCAAGGTTATGTCCCTACCGGCACGTTCCACATGGGCTTGGCCAAAAGGAATTAAATATTCTTCTTCAGGTACTTCTTGCTTTAAAGAGCGGTAAATCCTTTTGGGTTCTAATAACAGGACAGGATCATTGGAACGAATAGCAGAGGCAAGCAATCCTTTAGCATCATAAGGAGAAGAAATTACTGCTACCACCAGGCCGGGAATATGAAGGAAGAAAGCCTCTGGCGATTGAGAATGGTAATGTCCTCCATGAATCCCTCCCCCATAGGGAGTGCGTATAACCATCGCGCTGCTGTACTGGTTGCCGGTGCGATAACGCATCTTAGCCATCTCGTTAACAATCTGGTCAAAAGCTGGGTAGATATAATCGGCAAATTGAATTTCACAGATAGGCTTAAGGCCTTTTTGTGCAATGCCTATACCAAAACCTACGATGCCAGCTTCTGCCAAAGGAGTATCAAAGCAACGCTCTTCCCCAAATTTTTCTTGCAAGCCAGTGGTTACGCGAAAGACCCCTCCGAAGGCTCCTACATCCTCACCAAAAGTTAGTAAATGTGCGTCACGTGTAAACTCTTGATGAAGAGTGTGATTTAAAGATTGAATAATGTTCATGATAGCCATGTTAACCTACTAAACAAATATGGGGGGTTTATGCATGATAAAGCGATTGGATGTCTTCGTACTGAGCTGCAAGGCTAGCTGGCACTTCAAAATATACATCTTCTATAAGAGAATCTAAAGCAGGCCTACCGGTCTTTTTGGCCACCTGAATGGCTTCTGTAATTTCTTTATTAATAGAATCTAAATAACTTTTCTCTCGTTGCACATCCCATAAACCTTGCTTTTCCAAAAAATTCTTTAAGCGAGTGATGGGACAAGCTAATTGCTTCTCTAAAACTTCTTTCTCTTGACGATAGACTGAAGGGTCATCCGAGGTAGAATGGGCTCCTAACCGATAGGTCATGGCTTCAATGAAAACTGGACCTTGCCCTTCTATGCATGCCTGCCTAGCTTGAGACACCGCTTCATAAATAGCAAAAAAATCGTTACCATCAACCCGATAAGTGGTTATATTTCTTCCTATCACTTGGGGGGCCACTCCATCGCTAATAAACTGACATGAGGCTGGTGTAGAAATGGCATATCCATTATTTCGACAAAAGAAAATCGCAGGAGCTTTTCTTACTGCCGCAAAGTTCAAGCCTACATGAAAATCTCCTTCGGAAGTGGCTCCTTCACCAAAATAAGCTACCGCAACTGTATTTTCTTTTTGAATTTTCATGGCATAAGCACAGCCAGCAGCATGAGGAATTTGCGTACCAATAGGGGAAGATACTTGTACAACATTTAAAGCGCGAGATCCAAAATGATTAGGCATTTGCCTTCCCAAAATAAGATCTTCTTTGTTACAAAACATTTGGTGAATATATTGCTGTGGAGTAAACCCTCGCCAAAACATAATACCACTTTCCCTATATTGAGGATAAAGCCAATCTTCAAATGAAAGAGCAGCAGCACTTGCAACAGAGCAGGCCTCCTCGCCAAAAGAGCTTAAAGCAAAGGAAATCATTCCTTGACGTTGAAGGGTTATCATTCTTTCATCTAAGCGGCGTGTTAAAACCATTGTTTGATAAGCTTTAACTAACACCCCCTCCGCAATATCTACTTTACAATTCGAAGAAAGTTCGCCCTGGACATTTAAATAGGTACGCGTTGGAATGGCCATTTTTATTTATTCCCCCATTAAGCTTATTAAGACGAGCTAAATTCTCCATAATTTTAAATGGCTAATAAACTCAGTCAGGCATTTTAACATAAAAAAATTTATGAAGCTGCTTATTTTTCTTCGATTTTGACCCATTACTGTCCGCATTAAGAGGATCTGCTTTGCAAGCAGTTAAGGGATATATAAAGCTTTAGAGGGGATTTTATAAAGCGTTTGCAGCGCCAAAAACACTCCCAAATAGCTATTTTTTCTATTTGCAGAGTTTTTTGATTTGCATTTGCTACTTAGTATTAAAGGCTTAACTAGCCGGCATGGGTGGCCGCTTATCATTTTACATCTTTTGCCTTTCAATAGTTTATGCAAGATGTTATGAAGAATGGACTTAATGACTACTTAGCAAATAATCATCTAAAAATTTATAGGAAAACCTTAAGGACCTAACATGTTTATCAGTTATAACAAAGTAAGAATGCATGACACGGATATGGCAGGTATCCTTTATTTCGCTAAGCAATTTCGCTTCGTACATGACGCCCTAGAAGATCTAATGGACCAGGAAGGAATCACTTTAGATCACCTTTTCCACCATTCCTCCTTTGCCTTCGTAGTCGTACATGCCGAAGCAGACTATCTAAAACCAGTTAAAGTAGGAGATGCATTAGAGGTGCATGTTGAAGTGGTTCATCTAGGGACAACCTCTTTTTCTTTTGCTTACAAAATTTTCAAAAAAGCAGGTCATGTGCTGATCGGCAAAGCTAAAACTGTACACGTTTGCCTAGATACTCAGACCCGCTCAAAAATACCACTTCCCGACGAACTAAAGAATATATTAAAAAAATATCAGCCTATCCAGCAAAAAATTTAGCTTTTCTCCTATAAAAAGTTGTATGAGTGCCTTAATAATGGGCCTAATTTCTACCCCCTCCTTATTTTGGAAGAAACAAAAGTAAAAAGTTCTTTGGCTTATCTCCTAGCTTATACGCTTAAAAAAACTTAGCCTACATATTCAAAAGCTTTCTCACTAGTTAAACAGAGGGCTTTTATAAAGTATGGGGCTGCATAATAAGTAATTCAAAAGCGCATGACTATAAACTTATTTGTTTTTGCCTAACTATAAGCCTTAAATCTTTTTGAAGTTTGTGGCTAGCATGCTTAAGTGCCCGGCTGTTTTGCAGGACGGCAGCAAGGGCAATTCCCTCGTGGTTCTGCAGCTCTTCGCTAGCATACTTAAGTGCCCGGCCATATTGCTTAACAGCCGCAAGAACGATTTCCTTGTCGTTCTGCAGCTCTTCGCTAGCATATCGAAGTGCCCGACCGTATTGCTTAACAGCCGCAAGAACGAATTCCCTGCCGCGCCACACCTCTTTGCTAGCATACTCAAGCGCCAAGTAGTCTTTCTTGGCAGCCACAAGGACAATCTCTTTGTCTTTCCGCAGCTCTTGGCTAGCATGTCGAAGCGCCAAGCCATTTTGCTGAACTGCAGCAAGGACAATTTCCTCGTCGTTCTGCAGCTCTTGGCTAGCATAGCAAAGGGCCCAACCATGTTGCTGAACAGCAGCAAGGGCTATTTCCTTGTCGCTCCACAACTCTGCGCTAGCATACTGAAGCGTTAAACCATCTTGCTGAACGGCAGCAAGGACAATTTCCTTGTTATTCTGCAGCTCTTCGCTAGCATACTGAAGGGCCAAGCCATTTTGCTGAACAGCCGTAAGAACGATTTCTTTGTCGTTCCGTAGCTCTTCGCTAGCATATTCAAGCGTGCAACCGCATTGCTTAATAGCGGCAAGAACGATTTCCCTGTCGTTTTGAAGTGCTGGGCTACTATACTGAAGCACCCAGCCGTATTTCTGAACAGCAGCAAGAATGATCTCCTTGTCGTTCCGCCGCTCTTCGCTAGCATACTTAAGCGCCCAGCCGTATTTCTGGACAGCAGCAAGAACGATTTCTTTGTCGTTCTGCAGCTCTTCGTTAACATGCCGAAGCGCCAAGCCGTTTTGCTGAACAGCCGTAAGAGCGATTTCCGTGTGGTTCCGTAGCTCTTTGCTAGCATACTTAAGTGCCAGCCCGTTTTGCTTGACAGCCGCAAGAACGATTTCCTCGTGGTTCTGCAGCTCTTCGCTAGCATGCCGAAGAGCCAAACCGTTTTGCTTAACGGCCGCAAGAACGATTCCCTTATTATTCCGCAGTGCCACACTAACATACCGAAGTGCCAAACCGTTTTGCTTAACGGCCGCAAGAACGATTTCCTTATTATTCCGCAGTGCCACACTAACGTACCGAAGTGCCAAACCGTTTTGTTGAACAGCCGTAAGGACGATTCCCTTGTGATTCCGCAGTTTTTCATTAGCATACTGGAGCGCCAAACCGTTTTGCTGAACAGCCGTAAGAACGATTCCCTCGTGATTCTGCAGTTCTTCACTAGCATACTGAAGCGCCAAACCATCTTCCTTAATAGCCGCAAGAGCGATTCCCTTGTGATTCCGCAGTTTTTCACTAGCATACTGAAGCGCCAAGCCGTTTTGCTGGACAGCCGCAAAGACGATTCCCTCGTGATTCCGCTGCTCTTCGCTAGCATACTGAAGAGCCAAACCATCTTCCTTAACAGCCGCAAGAGCGATTCCTTTGTCGTTCCGTAGCTCTCTGCTAGCATACTTAAGCGCCAGTCCACATTTTTGAACAGCCGCAAGAACAACTTGCTTATCATTTCGAAGCTTTAAACTAGCATACTTAAGGGCTAAGCCATCATACTGAATAGCGATAAGAACGGCTTCCTTATCATTTTTAAACCTGCAGATAGCCTCTTTAAAAGCCTTCTTATCATTCTTCTGAATTGCAGTATGCAGGGCGTCTCTATCATTCTCTTTGCAAGGATGGGTAAAATCCCAAATTCCAACGAGTATATTCCCTAACACGGGAATCAACAAAATTATACAGCGCTTAAAAGTCTTCTGTTTAAGGTAAGTACAGTAAAGGCTTTTAGATATATTTTCTTTTTCCTTTAAAGGTAAGACAACTACTTTTTGAAAGATATCGACTAAATTAACCACCGTGCTGGCGATAGGGATGTAATCAGCCTTATGATTAATAGATAAGCACGCTCTGGATAGAAAATTTATTGCCATGGTATCTTTGTAATTTATTCTTTTATAAAAAGCATGCTTCCTTCAAAAAAGCTATTCACAAGCATGCTTTCTTAATCGATTGATCTAAAAACCTATCGAACAAATAAAGGCCGTTTAAGAACTAGACCTTTAATTACCTGATTAATTTAGTTATATTAATTTATACGCATAAAGAAAAATCATAACACGTATTATTATTTTTTATCTATAACAATACTTCATATTTTTATTTTACTAATCATTATTGCCTCGTCAAGTGTCATGCTGATAGTAATGTATCTAAGGTTTATTAATTAAGAAAGGGGTAATCGACCTGGGGCAATTAAATTCTATTCGCGAACAACTTAATGAATGGATGAATATTTTTAAAGCCAACTTAGGAAGATGAGATTTAGAAAGGGAGAATGTAAATTTCCATCGGACAGCTAGACTAAAAAAATGAAAATCCAAATACCTTTGCTAGCCAAGATAAAAAGACTCACTAAAAATTAAGAGTTTTAGACTAGAGAGTCGCCTTCAAGATAGGGTTTTATAGCAATCAAAAGAAGCAAACAAGCTTTTTAACTAGAATAAAGGTGCTTGGGCACCCTATTTACGTAGCTGCAAACCGTCTAAAAATGAACTTTTAATCGTTGCTAATCATAAAAATCTACAAAAAACCATGAGCACTTACAAAATTAGATGGGAAACAGAAACTTTATTTACCTCTTTAGCAACGTTAGATTTTTGCTTAGAAGACCTCCCTTTAACTCATCCTCTGGCAGAATTAAGAAACTTATCTTTGCCTTAACCCTTATCTTCTGAATGAAGCAGGATTAAAACTGAATAGCAGATGCCTAGGCAAAATTAGAAGATTTTAATCATTTAAAAGGACTACTTACAGTCTCTATTTAAGCCTCCTAAGCAGGTATTCAATTTCCCTTGTGTGAAATAAATACTTAAGGATGCTAAGCATGCGAAAAAGACGCCCGGGGCAACTTTAAAGAATAAAAATCCCGACTGCTAGAAAGTGAAAGCACATTTAAGTCTAGAAACTTTTTGTCTTTTATGTTAAAAGTTTACTATTTTTAATAGGATGTATTGATGAAAAATTTATTCTTACTTTTAAGCTTTTTCTTATCTATAGTCACCTTCCCTTGTTTACAAGGAGATTGCCGAGGCAAGATCGATGTAGCCCCCACTTTCGTCCATTTAGATATTGTAAACTTTGGAAACACTGTTAAAACCATGGACCTGCCCGCTATAAAAATAGACGCTAATGCTCTTGTCTATAAAGGGTTATGTATTAGACCTGGCTTTATGTACGGATCTAATCGCGGCACCTTGTTAACCACAGGTTGCGGCTTAGGCTTTACCATTCCTACTAAAAGGTGGTGTTTTACTCCTGCGGTTGGTGCTAATTACACTCAGCTTAAGACTAAAATTCCCTTAAAAATCTCGGATTTTAAATTAATAGCTAAAGAAAAATTCCGCTCTTGGTCACCTTATATCTCTATCGAAGTTTTTTATAGAATTGCAAAAGGCTGCCGAGCAGGCCTAATGGTGCAATATGCCTGGAGTCGCAGCCATACGACCATTAAAAGCATTGGCACAGATAAAAGTAAGAGCAATGCGAAAGGTCCTAGCTATGCACTACTGATTGAAAAAGACCTGCATGAACAATGGTCTCTTAATCTAGGTTTTGCTTACAACATTAGCTTAACTCGTGAGAAACATGGCCTTAGGGGCTATGGCATGAAAGCGGGCTTAGCCTACTGGTTTTAGAAGATAGGTCTAATAGATTTGCTTACGTCGAAAAGTTAGGCGAAAATAATTAGCTCACCCGGCTTATAAAGAAACATGCTTAGGTAAGGCTTTATTCTGATGGTAATAGGATATGCCTGCCGACTGAATGATTGCTCCTCCTAAGCATTTATTACCTTCATAGAATACAATTGACTGCCGAGGGGTGACGGCACGTTGAGGAACATCAAAAACAACCTTTAACTGCTTGTCTGTTTCTGTCATAATGGTACAGGCTTGATCTGTCTGTCGATAGCGCACCTTAGCTCTGCAAGCCAAGGGCAAAGTTGGCCTTCCATGAGGAGAGACCCAGCTGGCTTCGCAAGCGATTAATTCATCACAAAAAAGGGCCGGGTGATGAGCTCCACGCTCAATATAAACTACATTTCGCTCTAGATCCTTACCGACAACAAACCAGGGTTCTCCTTGTCCTCCAATTCCCATTCCCCTACGTTGACCTATGGTATAATAGGCCACCCCATCATGTGTACCTATGACTTGCCCTTCAAGGGTTTCGAAGTTTCCAGGTCTGTAAGCGATATATTGACTTAAAAATTGTTTAAAATTGCGCTCACCAATAAAGCAAATACCCGTACTATCTTTTTTAGCAGAAGTAGCTAAACAATGCTCCCGCGCAATTTTTCGAACCTCTGGCTTGTGAAGGTTGCCCACAGGAAAAAGAATTTTAGAAAGCACATGAGATTTGATGGTATATAAGAAGTAGCTTTGATCTTTACCAGGATCTATCCCTTTTGCCAGAATGCTTTCCTCATCATGGGTAAAAGATTGGCAATAATGTCCGGTAGCTAGATAATCAGCACCTAATGTCAATGCCTTTTCAAACATGGTTTTAAACTTGATCTCGCGATTACATAAGATATCTGGGTTGGGTGTATGCCCCTGCCTAAACTCCTCTAAAAATTGATTGAAAACATTTTCTTTGTATTCTTTGACAAAATTAACCGCATAATAAGGGATGCCTATTTGCTCACAAACACGTACAACATCCTCATATTCATAAGAAGCTTTACAAGTTCCATGCTCATCGGTTTCTTCCCAATTTTTCATAAACATTCCAATTACATGATACCCTTGCTGCTTTAATAGCAAAGCCGCTACAGACGAGTCCACGCCACCAGACATTCCTACAACAACAGTTTTTTGCTTATTTGGTATCATCACAACCTTATCTTATTAATTTCTATGCTTTGTCGAGAATAGAGGCTAAAGTATTTTTTTTTCAGAACGAGCAACTAGCACGGCGCAGCAAGAGGTCCCAAAAACATTAACTACTGCTCTACACATATCTAAGAGGCGCTCTACTGCTAATACTAAGCCAATAGCATCTACAGGCAATCCTATAGTATGTAAGACCAAGATAGCTCCTACAAGACAAGCTGAGGGTATTCCTGCCATGCCTATAGAAGAGAAAATAATTAAAAGAAAAATAGTCGCAATCGAGCCGAGGCTCCAAGCCAAGCTATAAACCTGGGCAATAAAGAAAACGGTCACACAAATAAATAAGGCTGAAGCTGTAAGATTTAATGAGGTGCCTAACGGCACGGTAAAGCTGCAAATCCTATACGGCACATGGGCACGCTTTTCTAAGCATTCTAAGGTTAAAGGCAAGGTAGCTGCAGAAGAACTAGTAGAAAAAGCCGTTAACAAAGCAGGAGCCATGGCGCGCACATGAGCAAGAGGGCTAACTTTAGCTACAAATTTTAATAATAGCGGCAAAACAATCCCCGCATAAATAAATAAAGCAATAAAAAATGTTAAAGTGAACCAGGCTACCGAGCGAAAAGCCTCTATTCCTGTAGTAGCTACTACTTTAGCTACAAGACCAAAAACACCGATCGGCAAAGCACGCATGACCAAATGAGTAATTTTCATCATCACCTGAAAGATAGCATTCCAAAAGCCTAATATAATTTGACTGGGGTAGGGCTCTATACTAGAGGCAAAATATCCAAATAATAGACTAAAAAAGATGAGTCCTAACATCTGCCCTTGAGAGGCAGCAGCTAAAATATTAGAAGGTACAAGCTTCAAAAGGAGCTGTTCAATTTTTTGAAAACTTCCACCTTGCCCTTGAGCATGAAGTTCTACTAATTTGCTTGCTTGAGGATGGCTACTCTTTAACTCTTCTAATGGCTGACCTATGCCTGGCTTGATGAGCATAACGCAAGTCAATCCTACCACTACAGCTAGCACCATAGTCAAAATGAAATAACTAAAAGTTTTATAGCCTAAAGTCCCTAATGCCCCTTCACTTCCCATACGAGCAGCCCCTACAATGATTGAGGAGGATACTAAAGGTACGACTACTAAGGTGAGAGCATTCAGAAATAATTGACCTATTAAGTTGTACAGCTGGACAAAAGGCACTCCCCCCAGCGCTTTATCTGCTCCTGACCAAAGGCCAGCCCCTACAGCTAAAAAAATGGAGGCAAAAACTTTAATCAAAACTTTATTTTTCATATAACTGCCCCAGTAAAATAAGAAAATTGTAAAGAAAAATTTCTTTTTTCAAAATGAAATAATATAAAGACCGACTGAATTCAAAACTTTAAAGTAAACCATACTTGGCCAAAAATAAAAGTTTTATACCCATGCACAAAGATATCCATTCTCCGCAAGCAAATTAGAAGATTGCGTAATAATCCTTAAGAAAAATATGAAGATAGGCTCAAACTTATAATAAAGGAGAAGAAAAAGGCTTTTCTCTACTTCTTAAGAATAGAGTGGCTAGCTTAATTTAGAAAAAAAAGCTTTTTATTACCCCATCTTTTTCCTTTTAAGCCATCTTGCTTGCCTTTATGCTTTCTAGTTTAGAGAAATAATCATCCTCTTCTATAACCTTATAATAAGGCTTTTGTAAAAAAAGTAAGTTAAACTCCTTAAGGTTAGGTGTTTTTTAAGTTCTGTCAAAGAGCTTAAATAGTTAAATCAAGAAATTTAGTTTCTTGATAAATTGCTACATAGCTGTAGGGATTGTAAGCTTACTCTTGCTATAGATAGTTAAAAAGTTTTAACCATCAAGCTAGGCATGTAAGTAGAGAAAAGAAGAACTTGGATTGAATAATTTACGAAGATAACTGCTAAACCTTTTTCAGAAATTTTCTTAATTTTTCGTTCTCTCTTATCAAGAGGAGAATAACATCAAAAAAAAGTAAGGTTGATTAATTGTGGAAGGGGCTCTTATAATTTACTCATATGTTTACCCATATTTTTTTCTTAATTTTAGCTTTCCTACTAATGAATAGTTTACCAGAAACTTCAGCGCCAGCAATTAAATCTGTCTGGGATGCTTTTGGCATATCCCTGCTTCTTTATGTAGGCCTATGCGGTACCTTCTTTTTCCAATATCCTCTTTTAAAGAAGTTGTTTAGAAGAAAACCGAGCTTTATTCTCTTCATTATAAACATAGAATTGTTAGCCTACCTTAGCGTTTATCAATATATCTTAGATGCTGGCCGCCTGTTTCATATGATTCCCTTTATGCAAAACATGCATTTTCTTAACGTTCTGTGGGAACTTGGCCTATATTTAGGAGGGCTAGGGCTTTTTCATGCTCTTTCATTTGTGAAGTTTTATTCTTACAATATCTCCGAAACACGCTTTTATTACGCTCAACGGCAGCTAAAGCTATTGGTTCCCTTTTTCCTTCCCTTCGTTATCATTACCTTAGCGTTAGATATTTTTAGCACGCTACTAGGCCCGCAGGTTTCTACAAAAACTCTTGAATGGATGTCTGCCTCTTTCAGTGTCCTCATAGCTATCTTGCTATTCATTTTCCTTCCCTATTTCCTTCAAAAAATTTGGAAATGCAACCCCTTACCAGCAGGAGCGCTAAATGATCGCTTAGCAATAGTTTGCCAAAAAGCGGGATTTAAACACGCAGGCATGAGAACATGGACGGTAATGCACGATCAACTGACCGCGGGCATTATGGGAATCATATCTCCTTTCCGCTATGTTATGTTCACAGAGCGACTTTTAAAAGAACTTTCAACAGAAAGCATTGAAGCCATCCTAGCCCATGAAATCGGCCATAATACTCATCGCCATTTATTGTTTTATCCCTTTATTTTAAGTGGTCTCCTTCCACTTACCGGTATATTTTTTTATTTTTTCTCCGCCCCGTTGTCCTACTTTCTAGGGCAAGAAAAGGCTTGGCCTCTTTCTGCCGCAGGAAATTTTTTCAACCTGCTCAAGTTTTTTTCTTTTTATGCTCTTATTATCTTAGGCTATTTTCGCGGTGTGTTTGGCTTCTTCTCTAGGCTTTTTGAAAGACAAGCAGACTTACATGTCTTTAAAGTCGGTTTACCTTTAGAGTCTATGATTAATGCTTTAGAAGCTGTAGCCTATGCTAATGGAGGATATGCCACTCCCAACTGGCATCATTACAGTATTAAAGAAAGGGTAGAGTTTTTGAAGTCTTGCCTACTAAGCCCGCTGTTAATCGAGCAGCATCATCGTAAAGTAAAAAAAGCTCTTTTAATCTATGTTGCCCTTTTCCTCACGGCTTTAACCTTCCTGCTTTATCTCACGATTAACTTATAGAACCGTTCATTAAGCCGTAATTTATACGCTTTGGGAACTTTTATTGAGAGAAAAACATGCGCAATGGTATAGATCTTTCTTAAGTTTCATTCAACATTTATCAAGAGGTCAATTGATGCAAAACTCTTTCCCTTCCCTGCATGTTTTGCAGGACTATTATAAAAAGCAGGAAAAAATTGCTTTGGAAGAATATTTTGCTTTTTTACGTTTTCAAAGTATTAGCTCAGAGATAGGCTATACCTCTCAGATGGAAGCCTGCGCCCAATGGGTGATGAGCTATCTTAAAAATATAGGTTTTGAGGCTGAAATTTGGCCTACTAAAGGACATCCTGTCATATTTGCCTCTTACATGAAGGCCGGCCCTTCCCAGCCTACCTTATTAATTTACAATCATTATGATGTTCAACCTATTGATCCCCTAGAGGCATGGCACACACCCCCTTTTGAGCCTACCATTCGCCACGGAGAAGTCTATGCCCGTGGAGCCCAAGATAATAAAGGCCAATGTTTTTACACACTTTTTGCCATCAAAGCTCTTATGAATATTGATGGAAAATTGCCAATTAATGTTAAATTTTGCATCGAAGGAGAAGAAGAATGTGGCAGCTTGGGGCTCTCAGAACTATTGGCATATAAAAAGAAAGAACTTGAAGCAGACTATCTTGCCATTGTGGACTTAGGACTTCGCCATGCCACCGCTCCTGCAGTTACCTTAGGAGTTAGAGGAATTGTGACCATGGATGTGGAAGTTAAAGGTACTAAGACCGATTTACATTCAGGTTCATATGGAGGAATAGCTTATAATCCCCTGCATGCGCTTGTAGATATTTTAGCGCAGCTAAGAGACCCCGCAGGTCGTATAAGAATTCCTGACTTTTACAAAGATGTGCAGGAGCTTAGCCCAGAGGAAAAAGAAAGAATTACTTTTGATTTTGACGAACAAGACTATTTCTTTACTTTTGGAGCTAAGCCTACCGGAGGAGAAAAAAACTATACGCCCTTAGAAAGAAGCTGGCTTAGACCGACAATAGAAATTAACGGAATCTCAGGAGGATATGCAGGAGAAGGCTTTAAAACTGTCATTCCTTCTCAAGCTACAGCTAAGCTATCGTGTCGGTTAGTTCCGCACCAATCTCCCGAGGAAACTGCTAAAAAAATTGCTAATTTTATTGAACAAAAAGCTCCGGAAGGCGTGGAAGTGAAAGTTCATATCCATGCAGGCGGAGGCAAGGCAGTAAGAATAGAGCCTTCATCTAAATGTGTACAAGCTTTCGCTAAAGCTTATGAGGAGGTGTATAAGACTTCATGTGCTTTTACATACTCGGGAGGATCCATACCGATCATCCAGCAGCTTTCTGAAGCCAGCCAAAGCGAGGTTGTTCTCATGGGATTGGGCTTGCCTGATGATCAAATTCATGCTCCTAACGAGCATTTTGGAATCGATCGATTAGAAAAAGGTTATTTAATTATTGCACGAACTCTTGAATTTTTAGCCAATTAGGAAGGTAATTATGCATCTAATTAAACATGGTTTATTGACCCTGGTATGTTTTTCCTTAATTTTTAGCCAGAGGTCTCTTTTAAGTTCTAAAGAAATCAGTTCAAATGTTCTTTTACAAGATTTTACGCAAATTGCTGACCAAGCAATTCCTGCTGTCGTTTCTATCCAGGTTAAAACAAAAAGTTTTTTTCCCCCCAGCAGCAATTTCTTTAATGATGAGTTTTTTCAACCTTTTCAGCCTTTTTTTGGCGCTCCTCTTTATCCTGAGCCCTTACCTGAACTAGAAATTAATCAAGGCTCCGGCTTTATTGTCTCCCCTGATGGCTATATTATTACCAATAGCCATGTTATCAATAAAGCTACTGAAATAGAGGTCATTCTTAATGATAAAAGAAGCTTTACTGCTACTATTATTGGACAAGATCCAAGCACCGATGTGGCAGTATTAAAAATTGATGCCCAAGATTTACCCTACCTTAAGCTAGCTAACTCGGATGAGATTAAAGTAGGCCAATGGGCTGTGGCTATTGGTGCCCCTTTAGGCTTAGAGGCTAGTTTAACTGTGGGCGTGGTAAGCGCTAAAGGTCGGAATAACCTCGATATTGCTCAAATTGAAGATTTTATTCAAATAGATGCTGCCGTTAATCGTGGCAATTCTGGAGGTCCTCTTTTGAATCTAAAAAGTGAGGTGATTGGCATGAATACAGCTATTATCTCAAGAAATGGTAGTGGCCATATGGGTATTGGCTTTGCAATCCCTAGCAACATCATTAAAAATGATTTCGAACAAATTTTAGAAAGTGGAACCATCTCCAATGGCTTTATAGGGGTGGCTTTGCAAATAGTCGACAAAGATCTTGCCAAAGCGTTAGGCTTAGAAAAACCTCAAGGAGCTCTTGTAGCAGAGGTAAGTAAAGATTCACCGGCAGAAAAAGCTGGTATTAAACAAGGTGATGTCATTCTCCAATATAATGATCGTTCATTTAACACTATTGGAGAGCTAAGGAATGCGATTGGCTTAATGAAGCCAGGCAGCAAATTAACCCTTACCCTTCAGCGTAAAGATATACCACCTTTTACCCTCACTCTAGAAGTTGGCAGGATGCCTAGGTTAGGAGAAAAAACTTCTAGCTTAACGCAAAAAGAAAACAAATTAGGTATTGAAGTGCAAGAACTTACACCTGAGCTTTCCCGCTCTTTAGGATATGGGGAGCAAAAAGGTGTGGTGATCTCAAAGATTTTACCTAATAGCGCTGCGGCATGGACAGGCCTAAAAAAAGGAACCTTAATCTTAAGCCTTGATCAACAGCCTGTTAGCAGTCTGGATCAGTTCAACAAGCTCTTGGATACCCACGATAGCAATAAACCAGTCCTTCTGCTGGTTAAGCAAGGAAATACAACTCGTTTTATTTCTTTATGGGTAAAATAAGGGAGATAATTAAGTGCGAAGCTAATGATAGCTTCGCACTTCTTCTGAAAGGCTTAATTTTTCTTTACATCATATTTCTGAAGTTCTTGTAGTTCTTCTTCTTCTCCATCTAGCTCGGCTTCGCTAGAGTCTAAGGGAATAGCAAATACATCTGTTGTATCAGGATTGCTATGTAAATTGAAAGGAACTTTTTCCTCTGTAACAGCTGATTGATCAGCTGCAGGTGCTGCTGTAGCTACCATAGGCATCATCGTATACAATAAGATAGAAACTAATTTTAATTTCATGGGTTCTTCTCCACAGGGTTTAATTTAGAAACAGCACTCTTATAGCAAATTCTTTTAATTTCGGTAAAGAAAAGCTCCATTTCCTAAAAAAAATAGAAGTTAAAAAAATAAAAAGATAGAAAAAACTTCCTAGCTATCAGATAAATAACCTCCGCAGCTAGCTAAATAGCCTATTTAAATTAAAAACAGATGCATCATTTTAAGAAAAGATAGAAGTCGGCAAGCAATTGCAGATAAGCAGCTAAGAAACCATACATCTTAGGCCAAAGAGGGAGCTATTTCTTAGGTAAACAGGAAAGCTGAAAGCTAAATTTAATTATTCTTAGATACTGCCACTTTGCAAGCGTTATCTTTTTCTTTTTCCCTTGCTTCCTTTTCCTCTTTAGCTTTTTTCTCGATAAGGCCATTAGCTACTCCCCTCGACCAATAAAGAGTTTTGTCATCTATTTTTTTGATAAGCAAGCCTATTCCTACAATAGCTAAAGGAGTAGCTACTAATAAAACAATTCCTAAAGGAGAAGCTAAGGTGAGGGCAGCTACGATTGAACCTACCACAGAAAGAAGCGTTAAAGATAAGGTTCCAATCACGATTGCCAGGGCAATGATTTTTTTTTGCTTAAAGTCACTAGGATATTTTTCTTGGCATATCTGTATAGCTCTACTTTTGGAATTCTCTTTTTCCTCTATTTTAAGGGAAAGAGGTATATGGGGGGTCGCTCCTACAGAAGGGGGAATCATGGCTCATCCAAGTTTTATTGTTAATAAATAAATAATTATAATTAACGCCTATAAACAACACAAGTAATAAAAGATAAAAAAACTCATCTTTTTACAATTATTGTTATAAAAAAAATTCAGTTTAATTCATTAAGGCAATTTTTTAATAAATTTTGGAAAGCGCTACTGGGGCGGATAGAATCAAATTCACTTTTAGAAAGGATGGGAGTCTTATAAGGCATCCCCTGCCTAAAAGCCGATTCTAACCATCCTACGGCAGGTTTAGACAAACCTAGCTGAGCATAGCTGAGGGCATTGGTAAGAGCAGTCTGGTAGCTAGGGGCCTCACTAAATATTCGATTACCTAATTGAATAGCCTCTTTCCAATCTTGATTATGATAAGCTAAATCTTGCAATAACTGCCAAATAGGCAGATGAAATTTATTTTTAAGAGGATAAAGAATTTCATAGGCTGCTTTATAGTCTCCTTTTTCATTTAATAAAAGGGCCTCATGGTAGGTAGCCTGCCTATATAAAACACCTGATTGTGTCCTGTTGCGAACAGTTTTAAATTTCTCGAAAGCTTCTTGCTTCCTTCCTTCTTGGAGGTCTTCTTCTGCAGCTTTTAATAAATCTTTAATCTCATCGTTTTGATCTTGCGCTTGCATCGATAACGTGCTTTGCCAGGAACGATAGCTTTCAAAAGCTAAAATTAAAAACAAAGATCCTGCTAAAATGGCTTGCACTGCAAAAAAGAATAAACCTACACCTGCAGCAATAAGAATGCTTATAAAAGAGGCAATTTTGATTCCTCGCAGGCCTAATAAGCCTTCTAAAATTATACTTAAAAGCCGTCCTCCATCTAGAGGTTGCACAGGTAGCAGATTAACTATTGTCCAAAAGGTATTGACATAGAAACAGATTTCCAAAGCAAAGATTCCTAGATGGGAAGAATGTTCACTCCATCTATTTAAAAATAGATAAGTGCCTCCTGCTAAAGCAAAGCCAGCAAGCGGACCTGCAAGGACAATGATAAATTCTTGCCATAGCTTAAGCTTAGGGCCTGTTCGATAAGTTGCTCCTCCTAAGCCAGTAAGCTCTATAGTAGAACGTTGGCCAAAAGCAAGCGCGGATAAAGCATGCCCATATTCATGCACAATAATGGAAAACGTAATAACGATGACCCATAGCACAGTTTTAATTAAAACTGCATGGATAGATGTTATTTCTGAAAAACTGTTTAACCAGCCGATAATCAAAGTTAAAATCCAAAAAAAAGGATAAATACGTAGAGGAATTTTTCCAGGAATAGTAACCATTATTTCTTTTATGCCTTTTGCTTCTTTTTAAGACAGCTTGTTGAATTATATTTTTTGAGCTTTCCATCTGTTTTATCTTATCAGCAGCCCTTCCTTTTGTGCCACTAGAATTGTAGTCGCCTATTTCTCCTAAGAGAAGACCCAATGGGCCAAAAGTTAGGGCTAAAATTTATTTTCCTAAATTTTCATTTGTTTAGGCAGTCTCTTACTTGCTTCCCTGCCCCATTTTCGCTTACTATGAGTAGCCTCCTTCTTCCTAACTTTTTTCTCAATAAACTATAACTTTATAAAAGAAAGAGAAAATGTCTTAAATCCTTTCTTTAGCAGCGATGCTTAAGCTGAGCAAAGAAGGTATAAAATTTTTTAAATATTGCCTCCACCAACTGCAAAACTTTACTCCCTAATATGGAACTCTTCCTACTTCTCTTGCTTTAATCCTTAAACTTGCCCTTTAATCATTTCATCTATTTTAAGATCATATCGCCCGTTATTCCCCTTGCTTAATTAAAGGCCATTACAAGAAGGGCTAAGCTAGCCAATATTTTTTTAAGATTGAAAGGCATGAAGATTCATCATCACTCCCCTCCACCTCACAGCACTTAACCTATTTTTTCTTTTTAATCTTCAAGCCTGATGTGGTATACTTTTTTTCTACTTAACCTAAATTTACAAAAAACTTTTATGATTTTAGATTTTTTAAAAGGCAGCTATACTAAATTAAAAAAAGCCTTATCCAAGACAAGTGCTGTATTAGGACATAAGCTTAAAGCTCTTTTTAGCAAACCCCTCAATGAGGAAACCTTAGAGCAAATAGAACGTACTTTGTATGAAGCGGATTTAGGGGTTAAAATGTCCGCAACTTTAACCGAGAAAATTCGCCAGTTACACATCAGCCATCCACTTTTAAAACCGGAAGATTTAGTCAAAGAAATTCAACAAGACATTGTCCAAAGCCTTAAGAGCCCTTCCCTTTCTGTCTCAACTATGGATTCCTCTACCCCTCATGTTATTCTAATTGTAGGAGTTAATGGAAATGGTAAAACTACTTCAGCTGCTAAGCTCGCCAAGTTCTACCATAGCCAAGGTAAGAAAGTCTTACTCGCCGCAGCTGATACCTTTCGCGCTGCTGCAGTCGAACAGTTGGAGCGCTGGGCACAGCTCTTTAATATTCACATTGTTAAAGGAGCTGCCAAAAGTGACCCCGCCTCAGTTGCTTTTGATGCGGTAACAGCAGCCAAAGCAAGAGGAGCAGATATATTAATCATTGATACTGCTGGAAGGCTACATACCAAAGCTAATCTTATGCAAGAGCTTGAAAAGATCAAAAGATCCTGCCATAAAGTGCAAAATAGCACACCTCAGGAAATTCTTTTGGTTCTTGATGCGACGACAGGACAAAATGCAATCGATCAGGCTACTATTTTTCATAAGCATACCCCTATTACTGGTTTGATTCTTACTAAAGTTGATGGAACAGCAAGAGGGGGAATTGCTATTAGCATTCAACAACAGCTTGGTATTCCTATTAAATATATAGGCTTTGGTGAGGGAGTAGAAGATTTTGAGCCTTTTAATGCTGAAAGCTTTGTAAAAGCGCTGTTTGATGAATAAAAAGTTTATAAACTCAGATCTATATATTAAAGTCATTCAATTGAAAAATCACCTCTACCTAAGCAAAATTTAAACTTATCAAATCTTAAAGAAAATTAATTTTTTCTTTTCTTTAGCTTTTCATAATTTCCGAAAAGCAGGCTTCTTATATTCTATATATTTGAAAGCAAGCATAATAAAATATTTTTACATTCTTCTCCATTACCTTCTTGTTCAAAACTCACAAAATCGTTAAAAGAAATTATAAGTTAAAGGAGGGATTAATTATGAAAAAAAGCTTAATTCGCGTCACAATTTTGAGCGCCACGCTTGCTATTTCATCTCTTAGATTGTTTGCACACGGTGGGAGTGACCATGGAGGCGTTAAGGAAGAAGGACATCATTCTTACGAGGGCTTTCATGGAAAACAAGATCATGGTTGGGAACATCATCATGAAGACCATCGTTGGCATCATGAGCATGGACATAGCAATGTATATGTGGTAGATCCCTGGTATAATCCAGGCTTCGTCTATAGCGATACTTCTGTTACCTATCCCTATTATTATAATGGTTATCCCTATTATTACTATCATCCTAATTACTACTGGGATAATGGGATTAATGTTAATTTAAATATAGGTGGGTAATTTTTTATATCACTTGGCTTAGCTATTATAAATCCTTGCTAGGCAATTTTAAAATGATTAGGAAAGGATGCCTGCTCATTTATAGAGGGAAAGCTGGAAAGAGCGGTTAGTAAATCCAATTCCTTTTCATCCCTTTGTTGGGCTACACCCGTTAAAATATGAATAAAATTAAAAAGATATTTAACATTCTTTAAGCCAAAAGAGTTGATTAAAAAAAGAAAATTAAAAAACTACACGCTTAAATTTTAGCTTCAATTTAGCTTTAAGAAAATAGTAAAGAGAAACACTTAATTTTAAATAAAGGATAAAGCTAGCTAGATTTTCTTCAATTAGGGAACTTAGCTAATTCTTGGGTTTTGGAAATACTTTTAAATAAATACGAATAGAAGAGCATGGCACCAACCAAAAATCTAACACCATTTTAAGCCTTTGAAATTCAGTTGAAACACTTGGTTAGCCAGGGATTTGGAGAAAAACATGCGATAAATTGAAAAGTTTTTCCTTTTATTTTAAAGTTTTTCTATTGAGTAAAAGGTTTCTTTTAAAGCTTTTTTAAGAAAAAAAGCGCAGCAGGCCCCTAAAGTTCTTAGAATATTAAGTCAATAAGCTCTCCCTTGAGGGTTTATTAAAAAGCTTAAGCCTTGGATTTCTAGGAAAATTTAGCAGCTATGGCTAGTACTTGCAAGGTACAAAGTAATCCTATCTTAAAAGCAGCTTTAGCAGAAAAACAGGAAACATAAGTGGATTTGATTAACAGTCTAGAGATTAATTTATAAAAACTTTTTAGTTGGTGTCTTAAGAACTTGAATAGCTAATAAACCGGGAGATTGTATGTACAAAAGATATGGCTTTCTTATTGCTTTTTTCTCTCTATCTATGGGTATTTCTTCTACTTTACAAGCTGATGAGCCTCAAAAATTGAAAGACAATTTGCTGATAGCTCAAGGAAAGCATGGGGGTAGGAATGGGCACCATAAAGGTGGACGCCATGATAGGGATGAAAAACATCATGATCATAGGCATGGAGGAGGAAATAATTATTATTACTATGGCGGATTAGGAATTGGGCTGGGCTTTGGAGCCTCCTATCCCTATTACTATGACTATTATAGAGGGCCTTCCTCATCCTATTATTACCCCTCTAGCTATTCGATTTATCTCAATCCAAGCTATCCTGCTCCCTATGAGAGACGTCTTGAAAGCCGTTTTTCCTATTAAAAAGAACGATAATCGTCGTTCTTGGAATTAATAAGAGTAGCAAAAATCAACTAGAAAGCCATCTTAATTTAAAAAGGGCTAAATGAAAAATAGAAGATTAGTTTATCTATTATCCCTCCTTTCTTTTTTTATTCCTTATCCTTCGGAAGCGTATGACCGCATAGGCAAAAATTTAAAAATCTATTCCTACACTCAACCACGGCGCCCAAGGCGCCATGGGCGCCAGCCTACTGCTCGCACTCCTCCTTATGATCCCTCTAAACTTACGCCTCAGCGCTCTTACCGCTATCCCTCTTCTCATCATCCTTAAAAGTTAAGGAAAGCATTTAAAAAAATGCTAATATCTAGCTTTCATTTTATAAACTTAATATAGCTTTCACAGGCTATTTCAAATAGGACAAACATAAAGAGAAAAACCAAAGCTATACGCCCACCCGGAAAAATATACGCTCCTTTAAATCCACGCACATACCGTCCTACCCACACCATTAAGACAGGTAATAAGCCCAACAAAAGAGCACAACCATATCCTCCGGCATAATCTAAGGCTTCTAAAAAAATATGAGGATGGCTATAGGAAATCAATAGAGGGGGAACAAAAATAGCTAAGCAAATAAAGAGTTTATTTGCGCTGTTCTTTTTTAATTGCAATCCATCGGCAAGAAAATCTAGCAATCCTAAAGTCACCCCAAAAAATGAAGTTACTAAAGCAAAAAAAGCAAAAAATTGGCCAATGATATAGACAGCAGGAGTGCCTAAAAAATGCTTAAGCGGAACCACAGCATTTTCTCCTTTTTGTAGGGTCTCTATTAATCCTCCTGAGCCGAAAGTCGGCACTATACCTTGAATTAACCACTGCCAAATAATATAAGTTATCAAGGGAATAAAACTACCTATCAAAATAGCTAAGCGGGTTAAACGTATATCGTTATGCATATATTGCACTAAAGTAGGGATAATTCCTTGGTAGGCAAATGCAGTAAAAGCAATAGGCAAACCTACAACGGCTAGGGACCAGTCTTGATAGAATAGATGTTGGGAGTTTACATGGGGAGCTCCTAGCATCACAAAAGCAGCATAAAACACAGCTAATCCACCCATGAGCATGATATTTAAATGGCCAATTACTTGAGCGCCAGCATAAACAAAAGGGCTAAATAAAAGCACGAACAACAAAGAGCCATAATGAGCAGGAACAATATTGACTAAGAGCTGAGAAACCAGATTTCCACACCCTACTATATAAGCTAAATTGAGGCAGTAAAATAAAAATAGATAAATGATCCATGCTACCCATTTGCCTAAACTTCCCAAAGTAGTGTAGGCCATAGTCACAATATTAGCTTCCCCCTTCATCCAAGTAGAAACTTCAAGGAATAATAAGCCAGTACAGGCCATGAAAACCCAACAAAAAAAATAAGTAAGTAAAGAGGGAACGAAGCCGCCTAAGCTTGTGGCTACGGGTAGAGCAAGCATTCCCCCTCCGATAGAGGTTCCTGCTACTAATAAGGCGCCTTTAAGTAAACTTGCAGTATTGTTCATGGGCTCATCTTCTTAAATAAGTTAAATTAGGTGCGAGTATAGAGAGGAACTTTCAAAAATTCAAGATAGAAGCCATAAAAGCAATAATTCCTAAGAAATATACAATTGAATGAAATTTTATATTTTTAGAAGGTATTTCATATGAACTCTAGGAAAATTTTTTTTCATTTGACGGATTGAAAGCATAGCGGAGGCTATAAAAAAAGTTAATGTTAAATAACGAAGCGCTATATGTAGATACTAGCTTGTGTAGCTTGTCGCCTTCTAGCCTTCCCTGCCCCAATTTTTCTTTAGAAACTCTAAAGCATTCCTTTCTTGCCCGGACGTTGCCCCCAGCTTTGGCCCTATCGCATAGGAGGGCCTCACCAGGACAATAAGCTAGATCGCAAGTGCCTTTTATGCTCCGCTTTACAAAAAGCTAATGTAACCACCGGTTATCTTAACTTTATTTTTCGTCGGTCTCTTTTACGATACTGTTCACCTTTTATCTTTTTTCCTTTGATAAACTCTATTCCTTTAGCGTTAAAATCAACAACCCAGCTAGAGAAAATAAAGAAAACAAGCCTGGCATATTTTATCTATTTTTCCTCCTTAAAGCCTAAAGAGTGCTCTATTAATCTCTTAATAAGGAAAATGCTTTTTTTGCTTTCCTTCGCTATAGATCCTAAAAATATATTTTTTCTTAGGTTATCTTATCACTCCCTTAAGATCTTTGCATACGCTAGGATCTTCCAGTGGCAACTCGCCTCATAAGACGCAATTAAATTGGCTAGTGACGAAAGAGTAACTACACTTTTTGTAAATCGAGTTAGAAGAAATTGAAGCAAACCGCAGTTTAAAGCTCATCTTTATACCTACCTGAGAATGGAAGAAGGAGATAATGATTCTTTGGCAATTTTTCATTTTGCTAAAGAAATTTTTTCTTTGAAACTCAGGCCTGCAGGCCCTTTAGATAGCAACCCTGCCACTAACCGTCAAGTTGTTCTCAATGCCCAAGAACTCATTCCTAGTTTAACCAGGACGGCCAGGCAAGAGGATTGGCTTAAATTTTCTCATCTTCAACAGCTGATAGAGGAGATGGATAGGTATAATGATAGACAAGAGGGCATCCCAGCTAGCGAATTATCCTCAGCTGTGAAGCTACATGCTGAAGCACGCTTGCCACTTTTTTTTTCATCTATCGGTAGCTTTCTTTAAATCCGAAAATAAAATTGAGCCACTTGGAGCAAAGTTTCAACTTCATCAGGGTTCTGAAGTGCAGGGTACCGAGGCTTGCCATCATTCATCGTTTCCAGAAATTAGAGACGATTACTTAAAAAAATTAAAATACGAAGTTCTTGAAGCTGCGCGCCAGGAAAGAAAGGAAGGAAGGAAAAAAGAAAATATTCCATCCGCTTTGATTTTAAAACTATTGATTTTGGGTATTCCTGGAGAAGCTCTTCAAGAAATTTTAAAGCAAATTATAGATAAAAAGGTAGGAGCTGAGGAAGCCGTTAACAAATTATGGAATAATTTTTTTCCTGCTTCCCGTTCCCGTTCCTTATTTAATGAACAAAGTAAGTTTTACTATTTAAATAATCATACCATAATAGCTCCTGCCACCCTTAACAGAATGGATGATATCATTGAAAGAAATGTTCGTGAGTTTGCCAGAAAACAATTAGAAAACGTTTCATTGGGAAGAAGCTTGACGCCGATAGCAACTACAGTGCATGTAGGTAAAGAAGTTGAAAAAGTATTGGGTCACAGCTTAGTGCAGACCGATGAAAAACTCAATATGCTTAAAGAATTAGAAAAAAGCGTAGGAGAACTTAATAAACTCCTTTGGGATAATAATCGCTACTTAAAAACTGAATCAGCGGCTTCTCTGGACAAAAAGTTTGAAAATCTTGAAAAAATAAATAATCTAATTCTACGTATCCCTGGGTTATTAGATAGCATATCTAGCTTAGATAATTCTTATTCCCTTCCCATTATCATTCCTGATCTAGAAAATATAAAAGCATGGCTGGCGAGAGGTCCTCAGAATTTTAAAGAATTAAAAAATGAATATGAAATTTATCAACAGCAAAGAAAAGAAATTTATGGACCGATAGACGAGAAAATTAAGCGTCTTGAAAGCGCAATTCGTCAGAAAGAAGAAGTCATTAGAAAATTTGTTAACAAGCTGAAGGAATATAAACTTACCGCGCAGGAGGATTGGATTCTTTCAATGGACCAAACTTCATCACATTTTCCGGGAATAGAAAAAAAGCATAAAAGCTATCAAAAAATGTCTGGGGATCAGGGGAAAGTTCAGGAAAAATTAAAAAAAGATAAGGAAAGCCTTTCAGCTTTGCAGGAAAAAAAAGCTGCACTAAGAGCTCCGGACGCTCGAGGCTTACTAGCAGAATTTAAAGACTATGCACTCGATATACAAACATATTTTGGTTCTTCAATTTTTTCCCCCATTGATCCCTCTTTTTTTACTAGGCTCGAAGAATCGAGACATTTTATAGATGTTCAGCTTCAAGCCACTTCTCAACTCACCGAGAAGCTTAGCCAAGAAGTAATGCAAAGTAAATATTCCTCTTATCGTTCTTATGAACAGTTACAATCTATTTTAATTAGCCAAACGCTTCAGGTAAACAAATAGCTTTTTTAAACATCGGGAGGAGCCACTAAAACGGGCTCCTTTCCTTGTAAATGAGCAAAGTCCCATAAATGCAGCCATCCATGTTCATCGCAAAAGACTAGTTTGCGACCATCGTAGCTAGCATGAATATGATGAGAATCTACCACTGGATATTCCCTAGGCGGCAAAGGCCATAAGGATCCACAGTATTTTGTATCAGGAGTATGTTGACAAAGGTTAAATTTCTTAAATTCAGGATGGAAACGAGAAGCTAGGAAATAGCTTTCGTCTAAAATAAGAAAGCGCACAGGCGCTACACCGCCTATGTTTGATTCAGTTAAAAAAGCTCCATCATTCATATTATAAGTTAAAACAAAACCTATACTTAGCCCTACTGCTAAGCGCTTGCCATCATAACTAGAGGTTGTTAGGATTGACTTCCTGTCCAAAAATTTTTCCGCAGGTCGAGGTTCCAAGGTAAATTCTATCTTTTTTTCCCCATTAGAAGCATCCCATACATAGCATCTTCTATGTAAATCATCCTCGCATAAAATAATGACTCGTGCTTCATCAAACTGACATAATTCTTGATTAAGAGTAATTTTAAGAGCGCCCTTCAATGGCATCAAGGTCGTAGCAAAAGAGTTCTCTATATCATTAATAAAATAAAGGCTGCCATCTAGACAGTGGATTAAGGCTTGATTATTTCGGCAGAGAATAAAATTGATGGCTGCAGAGGTAGTCTTGTAACAGCTTAATCCTGTGCGTACATCTACAATTTTAAATTGGGTTTGGGATAGGTCAGTTAAAAATAAATGGTTTTGAGCCAAGTAAGCATTTTCAAAGTTTCCAAGGTAACATAGAGAAGTTTTGGGAAAAGCCTCATTAACTTTCCAACGATAGAGCTGCCCTTCTTGCGTCACTTGAATAATATGGCCTTCTTGATAATGAATCAGATGAGAGTTTTTATCTTCCACATTATCATACACTAACTGACAACTTTTTTCGCCCAAGTGATAGATTTGTGCTGTACCTGCTGTAGCCTTAATAAAAGCAAATTGTTTTTCTCTTTTAAGCGAAAGAATTTTTCCTGAGAAATTAGGTAATTTGTAGATAGTTTGTTTACATTTGTTTTTTGAATATTCGTCTTTCGTTAGCCTCATCGTTTTTGACATCTGCACTCTTTTCTTACAGATTTTTTGCCAGTTTTTTCCTGGAGAAGAAGAGTGGCTAAGATTTTTCCAGCGTCGTTGGCAAATAGGCCGCCATAAAGAAGGATCTTGGGCCATTCGCTGCCAATGTTTGTTAACAAGGGCTGCAATCGGTAAATCTTTTTCATCTAGAAAACTAAGAATCTTTAATTGCACTTCTTCAGGTATTCTTATATGAGGAATTAAAGAAAGTGGGGTCATGCTATTTACCATAAATTCAAATTAGTCTTATTTATTATAAAATACTAATAATCCATTAATTAGTAACCAAAGAAAAATTTTAAAACTCAACTAATACGCTTTTAAAAATGCCAATTTGCCTGTCTAATCCTCTGAAAGGCCTCTCTCTCCTTGATAAAGATATTTCATAAAGTAAGCAATCATATAAAGAGCAGCACAAAACCATATAATTGATGCCCAATCCCCTGCTTTTTTGAAGAAAAACCATTTATACCCCCTGACGTTTACAACTAAACATTGTTTAGTTCTATCTTAAAGCTTTAAATTATAAGATATTAAGCAGGTTTTTTTTATGCAATTTCTACTTAAGAATACGCTTTTGAACAGCTTTTTGTGCAATCCTATGCTTAATAAAGACATGTTTTTAAGGAGAAGGCCCCTTTTTAAGAGGCTCCCCCCCTTCTATGACTATGCAAACGTATTTTCTTTAAATTAGATGATTTATTATAGTACTACTTCGTTAGGTTTAAGAGGTATCAAAAAATAGCCTTTTGGATGAGTCATGAATAGCTTGGCAAAAAGGGCAAATAGTAATGCAAAATAAGCTGTTAATTAATCTTCTGA
>NZ_JAEMUC010000046.1:0-69879 GCF_018342455.1 Neochlamydia sp. AcF95
CTGCTCTTGCTTCTCTTAATTTAAGCTACAATCAGCTGACCTTTCTTCCTAAAGAAATAGGACAATTGACCCAGCTGGAGGGGTTTTATTTAAGCCGTAATCGCCTTATCTTTATACCAGAAGAAATAGGTCAGCTTTGTCATCTTCGGACGCTTGATTTAAGTGACAACCAACTCAGTAGGCTCCCTCCAGAGATAGGAAAGCTTTTTAAATTGGTAAACCTTTATTTAAGCTTAAACCAGCTTAATTCCCTTCCCTCGGAAATAGGCCAGCTGTTTTTGCTAAAAGATTTTAACTTAAGCCAAAATTGTCTTAAAAGCCTTCCTGCCGAGATAGGGCAGCTCACTCATTTAGAAGCATTTTATTTAAGCCAAAACTCTCTCACTTCTTTGCCTAAAGAAATAGCTCAGCTATCTCGTTTGCAAAAGCTTGATGTAAGTCAAAACCAGCTGAACTCTTTTCCTTTAGAGATAGGAAAGCTTTTTAGGCTCGAATGGCTATGCTTAAATCATAATAGATTGGATGTCCTTCCTATAGAAATAGGCCAATTGACTCAGCTACAGCGGCTTGATCTAAGCAAAAATCAGCTTAAGTCTCTTCCTGGAGAAATAGGGCAATTAGCTCGATTGAGGACGCTTAACTTAAGCCGAAATCAGCTAACCTCCCTGCCTACAGAGATAGGCCAGTTGGCTCAATTATATGGTCTTAACTTGAGCCAAAACTATTTTGCTACTCTTCCTGCGCAGCTATGGCTACTAACACAGCTAGAAGAGCTTTGCTTAAGTCAAAATAAGCTTGTCTCCCTACCTGCGGAAATCGATCAACTGAATCAGTTGGAAGAACTTTATTTAAGCCACAACCTTCTTATCTGCCTTCCCCCTAATATAGGAGATCTTCCCAAGCTAAAATGGCTTCATTTAGACCATAATCAGCTCAACTCCCTTCCTGTTGAGATAGAAAAGCTATCTCCATCTTTATATGAGTTAAATTTAACGGGAAATCCTTTTAAAACTATCTCTGAGAAGATTAGGCAGCATTTTCAACTGTAGAGGCTCTGCTTTTTTAGAAGAAAAATGCCTTCTCACATTTTGTTTAACTATCCTTAATAGTGGAGGCTAAGCATGCTGCTCTTCTTTCTCTTCTCAATTCTATGGATATATAGGGGGTATTAAGAGATTGCCGAGGCTTGGAGCCCGCAGATTAAGATTGGATAGTGAAGGTAAAAAAGAATAGTTTGTCTGTATAGAAGATAGGAGTGAATAAAATGTGGGTGAAAAAGGTGTATTTTAGGCTAGATAATGTGATCGGGTAAAAGCTTCTTTGTTGCTTGTATCTAAGCTAAACGTTTTTTCTATTAGATAAGCTAGCTCTATGATCAAAAGCTCGCTTAATTAACATTAAAGTCATACTTTCAAATTTAGGTCCATGAAGATACGACGATGACCTGAGGAAAAGGCCAGTTGCATCAGCGTTTCATGAGTGAGCCAAGTATGATCCCTAATAGGTCTTTCATACGAAGATTGAAAGAGTACGGGCTTTAAACTAGCTTGATATCTTGTAAAAGAGTGATTAACTTGAGGAAGCTCTTTAATATATTGAGTTTCTAAAGACCATTGCAAAAATATCTCTTCTTGAAGACGCTGATAGCTCCATCCCAAAGGAGAGGTTTCAAAATAAGGAAATTCATGCAAATCGGACATGATTTTACCTTTCTGTCCTCGTTTGACAAGTAATTTATCTCCAAATATAATGATAGGGACCGCACGATATAGATAGCTTGTTTCCACTTTGGTGGATTTAAAGGGTAATTGCTGAGCTGTACCATTCCTATAGCCCTTACAGCTAGATCTTAAAGGACATTCCATACATTTAGGCTTTTTTTTACATATTGTTGCCCCTAGTTCAATGAGAGCTTCATTTTGAATCCAAGCCTCATCCTCAGGAAGGATTTTTAGAGCAATTTTACGTAAATTATTCACAGCTTTGTTTTTAGCAAAATCCTCTTTAATTTCAAAATAACGGGATAAGACGCGAATCACATTGCCATCAACAGCTGCAGCACGTTGACGAAAAGCAAAACTTAAGATGGCCCCCACGGTATAAGGGCCTAATCCTTTTATTTTTTTTAATTCCTCTTCATTAGAAGGCAGTTGTCCTTGATGATGATTTACAACATATTGAGCAGCTTGATGTAAGCTTCTTGCTCTGGAATAATATCCTAAGCCTTCCCATAATTTGATGACCTCATCAAGGTCTGCTTCAGCAAGGGAAGCTATAGAGGGAAAGCGCTGCATCCATCGATGGAAGTAAGGAATAACTACGGAGACTTGTGTTTGCTGCAACATGACTTCCGATACCCAGACAGCATAAGGAGATGGCTGATGACGCCAAGGAAGAGAGCGTTTCTCAGATAAGAACCATTCTTTAAGTCTTTTAAAATCAATTGAATACATAAAACCTAATAAAATATGCATTTTTCCAATAGAAAAAATGATATTATACGTGATGAGCTTAATGAGGTAAAGATGATAGACGAAGCATTAAAAATGGCCATGAGCGCTCTCGTAAATGTTTTGCGTGAGTTGCTAGCCAATATGGAAGAAGAGCAGTATGCTATTATGGCGCAAAATGCTCCAGCTTTTCAAGTGATCATGAATAGTAGAGAGCCCCTTCTAACTTCTATGCAAGCTTTCAGAGGTGCAATGGTGCAGGAAATCAATAAGTTAAAAGACCTTCATCCCGAGCATGCTGATTTTGAAAGCGATCAAGAGAGGCTAAAAAATTTGGCTCGCTTGGCAGGCGCTGATAACATTGAGCTGTTAACTCTGCGGGATCAAATTTTAGCTCTTTCCGAGCAGATGGAAAAGCAAAACACTTATAATAAACTACTTTTAGGCAATCAGCAAAATGAGTCTGATACTGAAAATTATTCCCATCAATACAAACCTCGACTAGCCGCTAGGGTTAAGCCTCAAAAGATTTCTGGTCTCCCTAAGCAGATTCTTCAAACAATAGAAAGAGCAGCCGAGGAAAATTAAAGCGTTTAGATAGGCCTTTAATTTTTTAAGAAACAATCCATAAGTTAGTTCATTTAAAGTTTATTGTAATAAAGCTTAGCCTTTGAAGGTTGAGGAGACAGGGTTAAGCAAAGTTATGCTTGTTACGCTTTTAACACCGATAAAAGTTAGGTGTTTTAGCAAAAAAGTTAATGAAAACTTTAAAAAAAGCTTTTTATCAAAGGATATCTACCAGCTGATGCTCAAGATTTTGTTTAACAGCATACTGCTTTTCCCATGGCTCAGTAAATAAAGCAATCGGCCGATTGTAACGGTCTTGGACGATTAAGCTGTTACTAGGTTTTTGAAAAGTTTTAATATCACCTAGTAGCCAAGCACTGCATTTGTAGGGTAAGGAAGAGACTGCTGTGTCGACACCATATTCATCCTTTAAGCGGTATTGCATCACTTCGAACTGGAGCTGCCCTACAGCAGCAAAGATTAGCTCAGCGCCATATTCGTAAGGTTTAAGCAGCTGTATGGCTCCTTCTTCTGTTAATTGGTAAACACCTTTATCAAAGGATTTACGCTTGCCCACATCTTTGGGAGAAACATGCGCAAAAATTTCGGGTTGAAAATGCGGAATGGGTTTGAAGTTGAAACCACCCTTAGTCGAAATGGTATCGCCTACGGAAAATACACCTGGGTTAATTACACCGATTACATCGCCAGCATAGCCCGTATCCACAATGGTACGTTCTCCAGCTAGCATGCCATGAGGGCGCGAAAGGCGCACTTCTTTAGCTGTACGATGATGCTTAACAAGCATGTCGCGTTCAAATTTACCCGAGCAAATCCTTAAAAAAGCCATGCTATCACGATGTTTTTTATCCATGTTAGCTTGTATTTTAAAAACATAGGCACTGAACGGTGCTTCCACAGGGTCGAGCGTTTTTTCTTCTCCATTGTTTAAGTTAACTAGGCGAGGCTGGGGAGGCGGGGCAAGATGGATAAAGGCATCACAAAAAGGTTCAACACCAAAATTGGTTAGAGCTGATGCAAAAAATACGGGAGTCACGTTACCTGCTAGAAAATGCTTATAATCAAAAGGGTTACCAGCCATTTCTAATAATTCTAGCTCTTGCATTAAACTATGGTGGGCTTCTTCTCCCATGAGCAGAATGATTTCAGGGCTATTAATTGGATAACGAGCAATTTCAGCTTTTTGTGCGCCACCTACCGAGGTTTTTGCAAAAAGAAGCACCTGCTTTTCTAATCGATCGTATACGCCCTTAAAAGAAGCTCCGCAGCCAATCGGCCAATTAAAAGCTGTAGATTGAATACCTAGCACATTCTCTACTTCATTCATAAGGTCGAGAGGATCGCGTCCAGGCATGTCCATTTTATTAATAAAGGTCAAAACTGGAATTTTGCGAAGTCGGCACACTTCGAAAAGCTTACGCGTTTGTTTCTCAACCCCTTTAGCAGCATCAATGACCATAATAGCACAGTCAGCAGCTGTGAGAGTTCTATAAGTGTCTTCAGAAAAATCTTCGTGACCAGGAGTATCTAAAATATTAATCAATGTCTCTTTGTAAGGAAACTGCATGGCCGAGGAGGTAATAGAAATCCCTCGTTCTTGTTCCATAGCCATCCAATCGGAAGCGGCAGCTTTGCGTCCTTTACGCCCTCGTACAATTCCTGCGGTATGAAGCATACCAGAATAAAGCAATAGCTTTTCTGTCAGGGTAGTTTTGCCAGCATCAGGATGGCTGATAATGGCAAATGTCCGGCGTTTAAAAATCTCAGCTTGCAGGTCTACTTTATTTTCTAAGGGGCTCACATCTTTCCAGTAATTGTTTAGTTTAAAATGAATAGTAGTGTAACATATTTAGGTAATATAACCCAAACATCTTAAAGGAGGAAGTTACGATAAATTAGCTTGGTAGATGTTAGAGAAGCTACAGTTTTTTTTTATTAATTAAAATAATTTAATAAAAGATTGTGCTGCTAGAGGCTTAAATTATTAAAAGCCTTCCCTGTTTTTTATTGTATTTTCAGAAAATAATTTATACAATTTTTTGCTATGAAAGTTTGCCAAAACACACGTTATGTCTTTATAGGGAGCCACCTCTTAAATGCTCCCCTATGGGCGATGTATACTTTGCTAGTCTTTATCTTTTATAAAGATTTGCATGCCTCGCCTTTACAGATCACCTTGCTCATTAGTTCTAAGCCTGTAGTAGCCATTGCTTCATTCTATTGGAACTCTTTCGTAGAAAAAAGGCATGACTTACTGAAGAAGAGTATAGGATGTGCGAGTGTGATAGGGCTTCTGCCCTGTTTTTTCTTCCCCTTTATCGATAATAATTGGTTTTATATCTTCGCTTTCGCTGTTTATATGATGGCCAGCAGAGCCATTATACCTGCATGGATGGAAATCCTAAAAATTAAAATTCATACCGAAGCAAGAAGTAAAATCTTTTCCGTGGGCTCTTCAATTAATTATTTAACCAGCCTTTTTTTTCCTTTATTTATCTCACGATGGATGGATAATAGTCCTGGCATTTGGCGCTGGGGATTTTTTATAGCAGCAGCGATAAGTTTATTGAGCAATTTTTTATTGGTTACTATCCCCCTGCCTAAAGAGGAGCCTCCTCATCTAAATGATAAACAGAATTTAAAAGATACCCTGGTGCAGCCATGGAGAAATTTTATAAAGCTAATGAGAGCACGCCCAGATTTTGCCCACTTTCAACTGATCTTTATGTGTGGAGGGCTAGGGCTTATGATTATGCAGCCAGCGTTACCTGTTTTTACGTTAGAAGTGCTACACCTTTCCTACACTGAATTAGTCATTGCTATCTCTGTTTGCAAAGGGATAGGCTTTGCGTTGACTACCCGTATATGGGCGTCATTTTTTAATAAGATAAACATTTATATTTTAACTTTTTTGATTTGTTTTTTAGCTACTTTATTCCCTATATTCTTGATAACAGCTAGCTTACATTGGATATGGGTGTACGTGGCTTATTTTGTCTATGGAACTATGCAGGCAGGCAGCGAGATGTGTTGGAATCTATCAGGGCCTAAGTTTGCTCGGAAAGAAAATAGTGCAGCCTTTACAGGCATCAATGTAGTGCTGGTGGGCCTTAGAGGATGTGTAGGACCTTTTTTAGGGGGTTATCTAGGATTTATTGCTAATTCCTATTTACCCTTGATAGTAGGAGGTTTTTTTTGCCTTTGCGGAACAGGATGTGCGATATACAGTAGCAAGAAATATGTAGAAAAGGAGCTTTTGTCAAAACCTACTTAGAAAAATAGGGAAATATTTCCCTCTTATATTCGCAAGATAATGAGTCTCCCTCATGGGCTGTGGATTAAAAATTTAAGAGAAGATTAATATTCTTTTTGTATAAAAAGGTAGCACTTTTTTTCCAACCATGATAAATGCATTTTTTATCGAAGAAGAGGATGAGAAACCAAAAAGATTTTAAAAAAGAAAAAGGCCGGTAAATAATTTGCCACAGGCCCTATTCCTTCCTTTCTCTAAGAAATATAGAGAAAGAAGGCTTGAGAAAAGGATGGGACCTGGACTAGATTGCTTTTTTTAAAGTCTTTTTTTTAATGGTTACTATTCTTTTTTTTAAGTAGCTGAAAAATTGCTCCTTGGCTCTTTATGCGCAACTTCTAGGTGTTAGAAGTTGAGAAATGACACTAATAAATAAGGTAAATTTAATGGAAGAAGATTGCACTTATAACTTCAATGTAAATCCCTTGGAAGAAAAGATTGCTACAGATACTTTAGAGCGTTATTCAGGCTCGACCGTGCAAGATTTTCAGCCTTATCTGCTGCTTACTAATTTCCCTCGCTATGTTAGGCAATTTGCCAATGATCGAAATCTACCTATCCTAGAGGGATCTATGTTTTCTGTAGCTCACTCCCCAGAGGAAAAAGTAAGTATCTTGGATTTCAAAATAGGGTCTGCAGCAGCAGCCCTTATCATCGATCTTTGTGCTTTTTTGCCTATTCGTGCCGCTTTGCTACTAGGTATGTGTGGAGGCTTGAGAAAGCATCATAAGATTGGAGATTACTTCGTGCCGGTGGCAGGTATAAGAGGAGAAGGAACCTCGGACTTTTATTTTCCGCAAGAGGTGCCTTCGATGGCTAATTTTCTTGTACAAAAATGTGTAAGTAATGTTCTTGATCAACAAAATTCCACTTATCACATTGGCATTACCCATACTACGAACAAGCGTTTTTGGGAGTTTAACGAAAACTTTAAAAGCCGTTTAGAAAAAACACGTCCACAAGCGATAGAAATGGAATGTGCCACCCTTTTTATGGCTAGCTATTACCATAAGCTTCCCCTTGGGGCGCTTCTGCTTATTTCCGATCTGCCTTTAGGTAAAGATGGAGTGAAAACTAAACAAAGCTCCGAAAAAGTTTATCAAGATTATACGATCGATCATGTAGATAAAGGCGTGAAAATTATGCTTGAACTGGATGCGACCTTAAATCATCAAGCCAAAGGTGTTTTTCGAGGAGCAAGGCGCCGCTTTGAGTCACCTAAGATAGCCATCTCTGAAGTTTAGTTAATAAATGCTTTAAACTACACCTGCAAGGCAGGGTAGGGTGTTAGGGACTATCGATTATTAAGATCTTTTAGCAATTAAAATAATCTATAAATATTTTGTTTTATTAATATGATAGTAATCTGCATGAGCAGAGGCATGGCAAATAAGCTCTGTGCTTTTTTTAAGGCGTCTGTAAGATGTCCGGCGTATACAAAGAGTATTGTCTATTACTGTATAGCAATTCTCTTTTGCCTGGCTAAAGCTTCTTAGTAGGGGTGTTTGCTAATAGTAGAAGCTGTTTTATCGCTGTTAATGCCATTGGCAGCATGTATGTATAAAGAGATATTTTCTTTTTTGAAGCTGATAACCTGCAAGGCAGCTTGCTTGAAATCTATTCTTAAGATGGCGACTGTTAATCTTAGGCTAGACGAATGCATGATTCTCTCTTATGCTAAATAACTCTCCTTGCTTTCCTCTGGATGAAAACTTGTCGCCCCTAAATGTAGGTTTTTATTTGGATGCCAAGCACTTTAATCGTTTGCAAAGTTATCCTAGTAAAAAGCTTAATCACTCCTATTCCAAATATCTTATCAAGTGTTCTAATTAAAAACATTCTTGCCAATCTGGCCAGGGAGCAGGTGCCTGCCTAATAAATGATCTAGCGGGTTGTCTTTAAAATATTCAGAATATAGGTAAAGAGCGCGGCTTACAAAGTTCAATTCATTTAAAATTGTGCATTTAACAGCTCGTCTATATGTTAAATGCTTATTCTTTGCCTTGTGGCCTGCTGCCTGATCCATAAAGCCAACTCACCCTATCTTCTCATATCTACTAAGCTATCCATCTTGAATAGTCAGCGTTTTGCATATCTATTTGCCTATCTCTTAATCTCATTATTTAGATTTAAAAAAATATTTTACTCGATGGGCTTTTAGAATTCCAAATTATAATTTTGCTAAGGAAGGTAAAGTAGCTCATCTACACTGAGTCCATTAACAAACTAGCCTTTTCTCCGGCAAAGTAACCAAATAGAGGGAGATGAAAAGGGGAAAGTAGAGCGAAAAATGGGGAACATACCTGTGTTCAGTAAGAGGTAAGGTGGCCATCTATGGATCTCATTCGCCTTTATGAGGGGTCTTTATTTGTTAGGATTTCCTGAGTGTATTGCGTTTACAAGAAGGCTGAGGAAAGGGCAAAATAAGGGGGTAACCCAGGAGGTGTATATGGGTGCTCATTCTCATACCAATCATGATAAAGTCAAAATGACTATAGAGTGTACCCCTGATGAAAGGGCGTACATCAAAATTTTAGCCGCTAAGGCTCATTTGAATCTTAGTGAATTAGTGCTTTCTTATCTTAGAAAGGATTTTCCTCGTACGCCCAACAAGGAGACCCTTGCAGCTATGAAAGAACTTGATGAGGGTGGCGGAATGGTTTACAAATCCATGGACGATTTTTGGGAAGATATGGGAGTTAAACCCAGTGCTAGATCTTAAGCCTTATAGTCGATTTAAAAAAAACTTAAAAAAATCTCCCGTTAGATGAAGCTGCAAACAAAAGTGTTAACAGATCTTAAGGCTGTCAAGATTAAAAGAGCTACGTATCCAAGCACAAAGGCTTAAGAAAAAGATTAAGAAAACCCTCTAGCTATAGGGAGAAAAAAGCTAATTAAATCTTCTTAAGAAAAAGAGTTACCAATGAAAATGTAATACACTTTCGAGCAACTTTTTATGTAATCATATTATTGATAAAAAGCTTGTTTTTACTGGTAGAGTTAGCCTGGAAAAAGGTTAATTTCTTTTTTGGTTATTTAGACATAGTTTCTTTAAAAAGTATAATCGGCTCTCTCAACTATCCAACATCATAGCTGATCATAGAGAAATAGAAATAAAAAATTTAGGCTTTGCTTAATGTGGTAAGGTGAGGCAAGGCGAGTAAAAACATTAGCAAGAATTGAGAATTGCCAGTCTCGCTAGGCTTCTAAATTTCCGGGGCGGGTAGAAAGTCTAGATTAGCAGCTAACCATTCAATCTATTTTTATTGAAAGGTTGCTTAAAAAGAGAGGATAGAATTTGAGGTGATAAGCAAATATGATCCTCTCTCATGAAGGGGCTGTAATAAACCTAAATATCTTATTGATCAGGCAAAAACTATAAAAATATTTCGCGTTGTTTAGATTGTTTCTTAACGATCCAACAGGCCAGGTATATTTTCAAAGAGTGCGCCTGCTGCTGTTACCCGGCTGGTTTAATTTTTTCTTGGCCATTTTTAAAGTACTTAGGGTTTATCATCTGGCCGGTTACAGCATTCCAATGGGTGATGGTAAGCGAACCATCGGGATTTTCCACCTGGATGGCATACACAGGTAGATATACTTCAGTGATGTGACGAATGCTGAAATCATGGCCAAAAGCACATTTAGCAACCCTTTCGATTTGAGAAGGGGTATACTTTTCAGAAACACGTTGAGAATAGTTGTAAGGTTTAGAAACCAACATCCTATTAAACTTTGTTTGGGGAGTCACAAGAATTTTAGGGTTTTCAAAATGCAGTTGCAAAAGGTTACCTTTACGTGTGATTAACTGCTTTTGGATAGCACTTTCAATCCATGGATTTACTACATCCGCTTCTAGTTGTAAATCTGCTAGCAAATCTTCTTTAGTGCGAATGCCATTAAATTTGGCTAGAGCGTTAAGTATTTTAAATTCTTCACGTGTGGCTTGTGCATTGATAGCATCTTCAAAGCCATGAGTCCTTTCCCATGTCTCGGTATTTAGAACCATTTCTCCATCTGTTAAGCTCCATAAAATTACCCCTTCGCGGGTTTTTTTATCGGCGGTAAATTTAACTTCCATCAGTAAGTAAGGATGATATTTATACTGGGGTTCTTTATATTGATAGCTAGTATCCCCTAGAAGCTCGCGAGAATGAGCGTCCATAATTTGTTGGGGAGTATAGCGCGCCTCTAGTGTTTGAAATTCACCATTTTCTACATAGCGAGTCACTATATTTTTTACATCTCCCTTATTAGACCAGAGCCACCATCCTCCACCTAGAAGGATTAAAGAAATGACGAGGAGTTGAATTTTGCGCATGTTGCATCCTATTTTCTGTATGTGTTCGACTTAAAAAATAAAGATATTTTTGCTTACCTAAATTAATTAAATAAACAAGTAGCTTAAATCACTTATTCTTTCATAGATAATAAAAATTCCACATTGCTATTAGTTTTTTTCAGGCGGCCTAACACTAGATTCATCGCATCGTTGGGTGCTAGATCAGCAACGGCTTGTCGTAGTAAATAAACCTTTTCTAATTCGTTAGGATGGTAAAGAAGCTCTTCCTTACGAGTTCCACTCTTAATAATATCAATCGCTGGATAAATACGTCGCTCAGCTAAACGTCGATCAAGCACTAGCTCCATATTGCCTGTACCTTTAAATTCTTCAAAAATAACCTCATCCATACGGGATCCTGTATCAATTAATGCGGTGGCAATAATTGTCAGTGAACCTCCCTGCTCAATATTCCTTGCGGCGCCAAAGAAACGTTTAGGTTTATGTAAAGCATTAGCATCTACACCACCTGTCAAAATTTTCCCTGAATGAGGTTCTATAGTATTATAGGCACGGGCGAGTCTTGTGATAGAGTCTAGCAGAACAACGACGTCATTGCCATGCTCAACTAATCTCCTTGCTTTTTCGATAACCATTTCTGCTACTTGCACGTGTCTTTCAGGGGGCTCATCAAAAGTTGAAGAAACGACTTCTCCCTTAACAATTCTCTGCATGTCTGTTACTTCCTCAGGTCTTTCGCCGATCATGAGGACGATAACAATGACTTCCGGATTGTTAACAGCTATAGCATTAGCAATATTTTGAAGAATAATCGTCTTACCTGTACGAGGGGGGGCTACAATTAGCCCACGCTGGCCTTTACCAATAGGAGCTGCAAGATCTAAAACACGCGTGGATAGCTTATCTTTTGTTGTTTCCATGACCATGCGTTTGCTTGGATATAGAGCTGTTAAATTCTCAAAAAGAATGCGCTCGCGAGCTTTTTCTGGAGTTTTTCCATTAATTTTATCTACTTTGAGAAGAGCAAAGTATTTTTCTTTGTCTTTAGGAGGCCGAATAGTCCCAGAAAGGGTATCACCCTTTTTTAAATCAAAACGCCTAATCTGCGCTGGAGAAACGTAGATGTCTTCGGCAGAAGGTAAATAATTATAGTTGGGGGATCGCAGAAAGCCAAATCCGTCAGGCAAAATTTCTAATACGCCTTCACCATACAAAATCTCGGCGGGATTTTCTGAGAGCGCCTTGACGATTTCAAAAACCATTTGAGATTTAGTAAGAGATCCTAGGTGTTTAAGGCCAATTTTTTTACTGAACGCGTTTAATTGGTCGATATTCATGCGCTGAATTTCAGCGATTTTAATTGTTTCGCCGGGGGGAACAATAGCTGTCGTGTTGATAGATGGGTGCTCTTGTTGATTCTCTTCGCCCTCTTCAAAGGTAGAGTAGTGCGTCTCTGAATGAGTGTTTTCTGGATCCATTTAAGAATCAGACTCCTAAATTTAATGGGTTAAAATGTTCATTAACTTTTTTGTTTCAATTTCTAAATCGTATAGGTTGCTATCGTTGACAATAACATAATCAGCCCTATGAGCTTTTTCATCGATAGACAACTGCCTTGCTGAGCGCCTTTCATATTCTTCAATACTTTTTCCTGTAGCTTTTTGAAAACGCTTTTTACTTTTGTCTAAATCAGCTACGACACTAATCACCGTATCATAGAAATTCTCTAGCCTAGCTTCAAAAAGCAAGGGAATTTCAGCTACAAATAACTTTTTTCTGTTTTCTTGTTGATTAGCTAAATCATAGTGTTTCTTAATTTCCTCTTGAACTGCAGGATGTAGGATGTTTTCAAGAGATTTAAGTAATAAGGGTTGTTTGAATACCTTTTGTGAAATTTTAGAACGATCGATTTGATTATTTATGACTATATCGCTGCCAATTAGTAGAATAACGCGCTGACCGAGATTCGTGGTAGGGGAAAGCAGTCGGTGCACAATATCGTCTGCACTTACCACGTAAGCGCCAAACCTCTTAAAGAAATGACAGACTGATGTCTTGCCACACGAAAGACCGCCCGTTACGGCAACTTTAGACAATGCTAACATTCTTTCCAATTTTTGCCAATACTGATATCTACAATCAAAGGAACTTTTAATTTAAAAACATTTTGCATGATCTCCCGCACCATGGGCTCTATAGAGAGAATTTCAAAATCAGGAAGCTCAAAAATTAATTCATCATGAATTTGTATAACCATGTAGCCTAATTTTCTTTCTTTGTGAAGTCTTTCATTAATTTGTATCATAGCTAGTTTGATCAGATCGGCTGCCGTACCTTGGATAGGTGCATTGACAGCAAGCCGTTCTGCTGCGGCCCGGATCTGCATATTTTTACTATTAATTTCTGGAATAAGCCTTTCGCGGCCCGTAAGAGTGACTGCTTTTCCTAATTTACGTACCGATTCTTTAACGGATTCTAGGTATTCTTTAACCTTGCTATATTGTTTAAAATACATCTCAATAAAAAGCTTAGCATCTTTGACATCAATCCCTAATGTTTGGGAAAGCCCAAAAGGGCCTTGGCCGTAAATGACTCCAAAATTTACTGTTTTAGCTTGATATCTCATCTCTTTTGTCACTTGTTCCAGGGGGACATTAAAAATTGCTGCAGCGGTTCTTAGATGAATATCTTGATTGCTTTGAAAAGCTTCCAGAAGGGTAGGGTCTTCACTTAGATGAGCGAGAAGACGCAGTTCAATCTGCGAATAATCTGCAGCCAAGAAGCTCCACCCTGATTTTTCAGGGCGGAATGCTTGCCTTATTTGAATGCCCCACTCGGTGCGCACAGGAATATTTTGCAGGTTAGGATCTTGGCAGGATAGCCTGCCTGTAGCAGCTACAGATTGATTAAAGGTACAATGGATGCGATGAGTTTTAGGGTTAACTTCTAAGGGTAGAGTTTCTACATAGGTGGAGCGCAGCTTTTCTAGCATGCGATATTCCATCAATTTACTAGCAATAGGGTATTGATGTTGAAGAAATTCTAAAACTTCGGCACTGGTAGAATTGCCTGTGGCAGTCTTTTTGGGAGGCTGTATGCCTAGCTTGTTAAAAAGAATATCGCTCATTTGTTTAGGAGAGTTTAAATTAAATTCCTCTCCTGCCATTAAATAAATTTCTTTTTCAAGCACCCTAATTTGCGCAGTAACCTTTATGGAAAGATTCTTTAAAAATTCTTTGTCTAAATAAATTCCTTGACGTTCCATCTCTAGCAAAACTTTAAGAAGGGGTAGCTCAATATTATCTAATAAAGAATATAATTTTCTTTCCTGCAGCTGCTTTTTCAATACTTTCTTAAGACGGCATGTGAAATCTACATCTTCACAGCAATAGGCAAAGACCTGTTCAATCGGCACTTCACGCATGGAAATTGCTTTTTTGCCTTTCCCGATTAATGAATGGATGGCTATCTTCACCTTACCAAAATATTCTAAAGAAAGGGTATCAAGAGAATGTTGGCGCCTATGCGAGTTAAGCAAATAAGAGGCCAAGATAGTATCAAAGGTTATGTTGGCCACTTGAATGCCGTAAAGGCTCAATACATGGAGGTCGTATTTAACATTGTGGCCATAAAAGCCAATAGAAGAATTTTCAAAAAGAGGTTTTAAAGTCTGAACTACTTTTTCAAGGCCCAGCTGACCATTGACAGGCACATACCATGCTTGTAAAGGTTGGTAGCATAGACCTATGCCTATTAGTTCTGCTTTTAAGGCATGTATCGATGTCGTTTCTGTGTCAAAGCAGATTTCCTTTTGAAGCATGAGTTCATCTACAAGAGCGCTTAAGCTCTCTTCATCATCTACACACTGATAAGATACTTGTTCTTCGTTTGCACTTAATCCAAGAGGATTCGAGGAGGGTATTTCTTTTTCTAATTCTTTAAGTAAAGAGTTAAAGTTTTTACTGATGTAAAAGCTTTTTAGCTGCTCTTTTTGGCAGGGAATCAAGCGATAGAAGCTCTCTTCGCGCGGGATATTTACATGTGTGTTAACTGTAACAAGTTGCTTGCTAAGAAGAGCTTTTTCAGCTTCTTGAATGATGATTTCTTGCTTTTTTTTACCGGGAATTTCTTCTGGGTGGGCCAAGATGTATTCCAACGAGCCAAATTGCTGTAAAAGTGCTGAGGCAGTTTTGGGGCCAAATCCTGAAAGGCCCGGAATATTATCAGAGGCATCACCTGTTATAGCTAAAAAATCAATAATTTTATGGGGAGGCACTCCATAAGCTGCTTCAATTTCTTTGGCTCCCATGATTAGATTATCTTTAAAAGTATTAAGGATAAAGACTTGATCATTTACTAGCTGGCACATATCTTTATCGCTTGTGCAAATATAGGCCTTGGCTTGTTGTTGTTGAGAGGCCCATACTGCAATACTGCCCATTGTATCATCAGCCTCTACTTCAGGAATATTTAAAATAGGGATGCCTCGTAGCGCACAGTATTCTCTTGCCCATTGGATTTGATAAAGAAGGTCAGGAGGCATATCTGGTCGATGAGCTTTATAGTCTGCATAGATACTGGCTCGTGCATTGATGCTGCGAGGGCCATCAAATACGGCTACTAAATGATAAGGCTTAAAATCAATAATTAGCTTTGAGACCGAACGGATAAAGCCAAATAAGGCATTAGTGGATTCTCCTTGGTGATTTGTAATATTTCGAATAGCAAAATAAGAGCGATAGATATAGCCCGATGCATCAATGATATAAATGTCGTTCATCACAAACCTTTTTAAGACCTTTAACTATTATTTTAGATGAGAGGGGTTTTGAATTTAAATGCAAACTTTAAGTGGAGCTTAGGAGATTCCTTAACATCCAATTAATTTTGCATTTAAATTTTATCTGAAGCAAATGGCCACTTAAATTACTTAGGTATAAGGGCTTTAAGGACGAAACATGTATTGAAATTGGCCTAATAATTTAGGATCATAGGCAGGTGAAATTTGCAATTCATGTTTTATAGGACCATTCCAAGCTTTTAATTGCGTTTTAAAAATTTCGCTAATCCATGTCTCTTTTTGCATTTGAACTACACGATAGTTCTGAGCTTCAATACTCATTTGCTTAGCAAGCTGGGAAATAGCTTCGTTTAAAGTTACGCCGCTTTCATCGATATAGCCTAATTCCTTAGCTTGCTGAGCAGGAAAAATTTTGGCTCCATACTCCTGAATCAGCTTGGCTTTATCCAACTGGGGGCGGTTAGTGGTCATGATATTTACAAATTCGTTATAATAGTAATCGATAAGTTCTTTATAATTGTCCTCTTCACCTGCATGCCATGGCCGTAAAGGATTTAAGCCATCTTTACCCTTACCAGCATAAAGAGTTAAGGAGTGAATCCCTAGCTTCTCAAGAAGTTGCGAAATATTGAGGACGGAAGGAGCTATTACGCCAATGCTACCGATAATGCTCGTATCAGTTGCAAGAACCCTATCTGCAGCTGCTGCAATATACATGCCTCCTGAGGCGCACATGCCATCCACAAATGCATAGATAGGAACATTATATTGATGTTTGTAAGCTTTAAGCGCCCGATAGATCCCATCCGCATCAGTTACCGTCCCACCTGGTGTTTGTATGTGCAGTAAGATGCCTTTAACCAGATTGTTCTTAAGGATACCTTCACGTGATTGAATCAACATTTGACTAATATGATGTTGATCTAATTTATCTAAGCCCACAATCCCGTTAATATTAATTTTTAAAATGACAGGTTGGTTAGAGAGCGTTTCTCTTTTTCCTTCAGCGTTAGCTAAAACTTCAATATTAAAATCCTTTGTGGGTTCGGTAGAGGTAGAGGTAGTAAAAGCACTCATGCCAAAAATGATCAGTAAAATGGCTAGGCAGCCTCCTATTACGGTACATAAAGCAATTAGAAAGGCACGTAGTGCTGATTGAATGATAGAATCTTTCATTAAACTTTTCCTGTTAATATTTTTATTTAAATTTTAAAGGGATTTACTTGTTGAGCAAGCCAGCTGGTAGCGCGTGCATAAACTAGATAAAAAATTCCATAGAACAAGGAGAGTACGTTCGACAGAGGTGGCGATTAAAGCTTCATTACTTTTATTTGCATAGCTTCCCAGTAGCTTCCTTTCTACAGCAGCATGTTCTTTATCAGCTTCTATGTGTACTGAAAAATATTTCCAATGGTCGGGTTCTTGCATGCCGTAATGTTCTTTTAAACCTTTAATTTTTGAAAGGCATATAGAGGGTATTTGGCTCTCATAAGCATACAAACAAGCAATTCCTTCGGCGGTGCTAGAGTTTTTGCAGCTTTCCATAAATGTATGAATTATTGCTTGCATACTTGGAGAGGGGTGATGGGCCTCTATTTCTTCAGGGCTAGCACCTAATTGTTGTGTAAAGCTCTTCCATAAATCAGGATGGTTAGGTAAACCTGCTTCCTCTTCAATTAGATTATTAAGAAGGTGGCGCCTTGTGTCGGCATCTTCTGTGTGAGAATGAAGAGCAGAAAGGTAACGAGGAAATGCTTTTACATGATGATAATATTCTTTGGCATATTCTACTAAACACTCTTTAGATAGCTCTCCTCGGCTCCATGCTTGATAAAAAGGATGGTTAAGCAAATGTTTATCTTGAATTTGATGATCGATTTTCTTTAAAAATTCTTGTGTCATGGAAACCCTCTCATTTAACAGAGCAGAGTAATAAAAAAAACAATTTAAGCAAACAAAAGACTTATTTTCAAATTCTAAATTCTTTATTATTTAAGCTATTATGCAGTTAGATAAAATAAATTTTTTAATTCAAGAGCTTTTGCAAGAAAATAGCTTTTTACAGGCCATATTAAGTTCTCCGCGAGATAAGATTTCTTCTCAGAAAATTACCATTCGCCCTGTTTCTATTAAAAATAATTGGAGATTGCAATTTAGCCATCAGCAAAATCAAAAGGTTATCCATAAAAATTATTCGGTAGAAGAAGGAACAGAAAAAATTCTTGAGGCTTTAAAACATTATAAGCAAGCTCTTTTTTGTACCGCCTCTAAAGATTATCAAATACTTATTAGTAAAAAAGGCGAGGCCACTGTCCTTTTTAAGCCTGCCAGTAAAAAAGCTACTCCTTTACCCACCCACAACCGTTCAAAAAATTATCTTCTTAAGGAAAATGAGCCCATTCTTTTCTTGCAAGAACTAGGTGTGATCTCTAACTTGGGAAAAGTTTTGCCGGGAAAACGCGATAAATTTTGTCAAATCAATCGTTTTTTGGAAATGGTCCAGGATATTGTGCCTTATTTTGCTAAGGATAAAACTTTGCAAATCGTTGATTTTGGATGTGGCAAAGCTTATCTAACTTTTGCACTCTATTATTATTTACATTTTCAACTCAAGTACAAGGTGCAAATTACAGGATTAGATTTAAAAGCTGATGTTGTAGTCCAATGCCAAAATTTAGCCCATAAATTAGGATTTACTCATCTGCGTTTTATACAAGGGGATATCAATGCTTATACGGCAAATGAATCTATAGATTTAATGGTCTCCTTACATGCTTGCGATACAGCTACCGATGCAGCCTTAGAAAAAGCCGTGCGCTGGCAGGCGCAAGTAATTATGGTAGTTCCTTGCTGTCAACATGAGTTATATAAACAGGTGCAATGTGAAAGCTTAGAGCCTCTTTTATCCCATGGCATATTAAAAGAACGTTTTTCTGCTTTAGTGACTGAGGCAGCACGCGCCAAGCTATTAGAAATTTTAGGCTACAAGACGCAAGTTATCGAATTTATAGACATGGAACACACTCCCAAAAATCTATTAATTCGTGCGATTCGGCAATCAAACAGCAAAGCTCATTACGCGGAGCTTTTAGAGCAATACTATCAGTTTAAAAATACTTTAGAAATAAAACCTTTTTTGGAAAAATGTTTTATTCAAGATTTAATGTCTTAATAATAAATTAATATTAATTTATTCTGAATTTAAATAATTATAACTAAAATAACGCTTAATTTATTTTTTTAAAAATAAAATGAGTGCTATTGTATGTTAAATCTTTTTTCATGGACGCAATTTTCCGAAACCTATCTTAAATGTGAATTAAAGTCTTCAGTTTTAGATAAAAAAACGCTGTCAAAAAGTTTGGATGTTTATTTAAAGGCTGAGCTTAAGGTTGAGCTTTCTCCATCTGCTGCTAAAATTTTAAAAAGATATGCTTTTCATAAAGCCGGAATAAAAAGCGGGCAGCAAAAAAATTTAAGTTCTATATTGGCCTGCCAGGTGTTGGAAAATTATAATGAACTTTTAGGGAAGATAAGATTCGAGTTTGAGTCTTTGGGCTTTGTAAAACCTGCTAAGCCTGTGATTTCTAAAACAATGACTTGGCTCACCATCTTTTCTTCAAGTATTGCTGACAAACATTGGGAACCTAAAGTAAAAGCTAACCTTCAAAAACTATTCGATCAAGCTTACAAAATAAACCTTATTAACAAAGTGGTTTTTAAGAAAGATCCCAATATCGAATTAGATAAGCTTATTTCCCTAGAATTAGTAGGCAAGCAATTAGCCTACTTTAATCCTAAAGAGGGGGAACGGTTTCAAATTCCTTGTGAGGGTCGCATGATAGAGTATGAAGCAAGTGAAATCCCTCTATGGATGGGAATGTGTGCTTACGGTTTCAAGCCGGTAGATGAAAATGAAAAGGCTCCACCTATTTTGGCTTTTTCGGGAACCCGCATTGGTCTATCGCGAAGAGGGTTTTTAGCCACATTAGCTGCCGACTTTGATCCTCGTGGGGTAGGTTATATTGCTTATGCAAGTGGCAAGAGAAACATCACTCAATGGTTAGAACAGAATAAAAATGCGTTGGTAACAGGTCATAGTCTAGGCGGCGCTCTTGCACGCTATACAGCGATAGATAATCCTAGCTTAGTTCATGGGGCCTTTTCTTTCAATGCTCCAGGCATATCGGCAACCTATGGAAAAAAATGGGATCAGCTTAAAACAGAGCTACCTCAGCACCGTCCTCATATGTATAATTTCCATCATAGTGAAGATAAAGTTCCTACGTTTGGACAGTGTTATATCGGAAAAAATTATCAAGTCATTTGCTCAGTAGAAAAAACTGTAAACCAACGCTTTACTGCACAGTATACTATCCATAATAAAATGTTGTTTTGCAGAAAAATTGCTATTCTTTGCAAAGCTACTCCTAAACCAAGTTTATCTTTAAAAATGCAAAGATTTGTTGGCATCATTCCCTTTATCTTTTTTATTTCCTTACTTTTTATTAATCGAGGGCTATTTGGCCTTTACGATTCTAGGCCCTATGCTTCAGTTTTTGGACCTTTGCGTTGGGTTTGGCGCCAATTAATCACTAACCAATTAGCTATAGAGCAATTAGATATTGAATATTCGCAACCTCAAAGGTTCGCGATTGCAGCATAAAAAACTAAGAAGTAAATGAGAGGTTAGCCAGCTTAAGAGCGACCGAAAGAATAGGATTGCTGTTGGAATAGTTTTTACCTTTTTTACTTGCAGTTTTAGGTTAACAAGAATTATGATCATTTTTAATTTTTTTAGCCGATGTGGCGAAATGGTAGACGCGGTAGACTCAAAATCTACTTTAGGCAACTAAGTGCTGGTTCGAGTCCGGTCATCGGCATATCTCCGGAAACATTTTCAAAAATGAAGGCGTTTCCGGTTTTTTCATTTTGTAAAGCGCTCGTTTCTTATAAATAAGTGAGAAAGCTAGGCTCATTTCTACGGTTCGATGCTTTCCATCTGCAAAAATCAATTTTCCTGGAAATATCGAACCAAGCATTTTCCGTTAAACATCCAAGGGTGCCATTTGGAAGCAAAAATCCCTGGGGGTCAAAAGGCTAATTTCATAGCGGCTATACTTTTCAAAAGCCGTGTCAGTAAGTTTTATATCTTCCCTATCGTGCTTTAATTTCTCAATCTGGTCTTGAGTATGACGCTTAAGGCGGTTATAGGAGTCTACCTCTAATTCACCAGTTACAAATCTCTGTGGATCAAACTTGAGCAGATTGGCTTCGTGATTGGTTAGCTGGCTCTTTAGTTTGGTAAGCTTTCGAACTTCTTATTTTATGTTTTTGCTAACTAGCCATTCATTGATCCTAGAAAGCAAATCATCAAAATTCTTAGGGAGAGTCTTCTCATTAATCTTTAAGCCGTTCAAGTAGCTTTGCCAAAATGTCCTAAGTTGCGGTAATTCGGCCATTTTATATGCGATAGGAAGCTTTAAAGCCGTACCTCTATGCTCAAAAGCTGATTCTATAATTAATTTTAAATCGTGAAAAGAAGCAGAAAACTCGTCGAGGATTAATGAATGCACATCATGAAAATCTTTCATGCGACTATTTAAAAACCCACGATAAACAATGGTTTCTAATTTTTCTGCAAATATGAATTCTTTAGGATAGCAGGAAAGATTCACGCTCGATTCAAATATAGCTCCTTTTGCGCCCTTAAGCAAAGGAATCGAATATTGAATTGGTTCAACCATATCTCCAAAACCAATATCGATTGAAAGCTTGCACTTAATTTGCCCAAAGTAAGCCATTGCGCTGATTTCAGCACCAGAATAGCGCATATGAGCCCACATTCCGCGGGTTAATTTCCATTAACCTATAATTTCTGAAATGAGGCTTGAGTCAAAACATAAGCTCCTACTCATTAAATAGTTAATCAATCCTCCTATAGTCATAATAGCTTTTAGATTATGATGGATTAATTAATTTATCATATTCCCTTATCTCAATTTCATTGCATAGTGTAAAAACAATCCTACGGAGGTAAAGTCCTTGCTACAATACTTTTTCATCTTCCATGTTTTCGCTTTCTTTGCTTATGGAGGAACACAAATAGGCTTTTCTAAAAAAACTGGAGGCCCACGTTCCTCTCTTTGAATTTAATTCCTTGATTGCTAACTCGTTAAAAAAATTAATTCTTTAATTTAAATTCTATTCCTTAATACTAAAAAATAATATTTTGGGATTGTTACAACCTGCGGAATGTGGGTATGAGGATGAGTAAGTGGATCCACCTTAATATTTTGGAAAGTAAAGCCATCATCGGGTTCTATCTTTTAAGACTTCTTCAAATATAAGAGAAAGATCATCAACTCTGTTGATAACTCTATCATTGGCAAGGAAATCTAAGTCTTTATTTTCTTGGCCTAGATTAATGTATTTAGACAATAATACGGCTTTGCTAAGCGCACAAGAAATCTTTCTAAAATAAGGTTTTGCCAAAGGTCAGCTGGATCTCGACCTGTTTCTTTGGCAATCACTCGCAAACGAGCTTTAAGAGATTTTTCTAGATCAGCAGTCATGTGGTATAAGACAAAATATAAGGCTTGATATTAACGCGCAAAATATTCGCGTATTCAATTAATTTCTTTGAATCAGGCTTTATATCCGCTAATGTAAAATATTGCCTTAATGCCTTAAGAGCGATTTCTTTACTTAAGTAACGAAAAGCATCTACAATTGTTCGCTCTCTATCAAAAATATGAACTGTGTACTCTCCCATAGTAAGTGTTTCCTTTCCAAGGTCAGTATTACGCATTCTCACAATATGAGCGTTAGGACGTTTTGGTGAACGTCTTTGATTTGGGATGGCAATCCAAGCTTCACGCATGATTTGATCTGTTAGCTCGTAATAAAAAAGAGCAGAAATGAGACAGATTACTCCTTCTGGAATACTAGCTGCTGTAAAAGCTAGGTTTTCCCAGTCAAAATCTACTTTTGGTTCATAAGTGGGGGATCGGTAAACCCCTGAACAAATTTTTTCCAAGATACCATTTTTAGTTAAATAGATAATAGACCATCTTGGAATGCCTTGATTTTCCGCTTCTTTAAGAGTAAACAAAGGCCTGTTTAAAAATTTTTCTAATTTATCTTCGTATTTTTTCATATTTGCAATTCTGCAAAATGCACTCATTCATGTCAATTGAGTACATTTTGGGGAATCTACTCAAAAATGAACCAGAAATACCAATTGACAAATGCTGGGAGTTGCGTTTATCAACTTCCTTTAAAATAGAAGAGTCTTCTTGGAAGAGAAATCGTAACGATAGGTTTTTGGTGATTAATTCAGTTTCCATAACCTAGCTGTTCCTAATGACGTTTTTGGAAATCCTTAAAATTCATCAGCAGAAATAAGTTAGGAATAAAGACCTCTGGTAAAGCTTTTAAAGTCTTTGAGTACAGCTTTTTTAGTATTGTTGTCCGTCATAATTAAAACTGTTGTATGTTCAATTCGAGCGTGCCTATTATCTAATTCCTTTTGCAACAGAGGGAGTGTTTGTAAGATCAATCGTGTTCCAATGCCGTGCGAATGGTAAGTAGGAGGTACAGCAATTTGCTCTAATTCTAAGATTACTTATTGGCGGAACCTAATTTTCTCACTCCACTGGATATATCCCAAGATTTCTTTCTCAGCGGCTGCGACGAACAGCTTAATTCGAGGTTAAGCATTAACGTCACATTTAATCCATTCCTCAGATAGAGCCTGCCAAAGAAAAGCTTTCCTGTGTACTTGACTTACCTCTAAAATGTCCTCCAAATCCATCGGTCTAATTTGCATATGCAGCTGTCTCATCAAATAAGCCATTCATAATCTTTTAAATAAGCAACCGTTTGTGGGAGTGATTGCTTCTCCAGTATAGCTAAGTATTCTTCAGAACTTTTTGGAGGTTTTTTCAAGCTTAATCTGGTTTCTTGCACGGCTTTCATAACTTTGCTGGGACTCAAATCGATTAGATGCCTTAGAAATTCGCCAGGGTGCTAAGCATCAATCCCATATTTGGCAACAGCTGATGGAGGAAAATCCGTTAAATTATAGGTCACAATAGTTTGTGCGTTTGCTTTGATGGCTGCTGCTAATACATGTCGATCATCTGGGTCTGGTAGCTTCAAATTGTCAATCAGCTCTTCATAGTCTAAGACTAAACAATCTTTGACATGTAAGTCCATTTTGGCTCGTGCCATTTCGAGACGCTCTTCAGTCAAGTCCGATCGATTTTTTAAAAGGCTGCGCATCCATCGCAATGAATATCTTTTGTCCATTTCGCTTGATAAAGATCTATTAATGCGAATCGCATCAGAAGATCTCTTAGAGGAGCTGGCTACAAGACGCATGAGTCATAAATCACGATAAAGCTAGCCATTTAATATCCCATATCCAGGTTTTGTGCTTCTTCAGCCAACTCATCTAGAGTTTTACGACGCGCTGTGTCAATTTTAGCCTTATAATCCATTAAATCTTGGAACAGAATTCGGCGCCTTGTCCCTACCTTACGAAAGGGAATTTTTTTTTCTTCTAGAAGTCGAATCAGATAAGGGCGTGAAACGTTAAGTAAATCTGCAGCTTCTTGGGTTGTAAGTTCCGCATGCACAGGAATTAACGTGATTGCATTTCCTTCTGCCATTTGAGTGAGCACTGTCATCAACAGCTTAAAGGCTGAAAGAGGCAAGGTAACCGAACTCTGTTGATAATTATCAGTTTCAAGTAGGATTTTAACGGCTTTTCCTTTCTGCAAGTCCATGGAAGAAAGGATACGGCTAGAAGCTCGAGCTAATTCTACCTCGCTTTCGCTAGGCATATTAGGCTCAGGTAAGTGAAAAGATTGCATAACCATAGATACTCCTATTAAATGGTCTTCTATTCTTAAAATAGCATTTATTCGAAATATTCGCAATGTAAGTAATAATCGAAACGAGATTGGCAGTAAGGTCTAGGATGATAAAGCTTTTTGGTTTTTTCGGACCACGCTAAGTGAGGGGGGGGGGGGGCTATTGAGTAATGTGTATTACATTAGTTCTATTTATATTAGGGAGATAAAGGGGAGCAACTTTTCTTTAAGTTCCCGTCAATACTAGTAAATTCTCTCTAACCATAGAAGGAGCCTCTCCAGGGCGAAGGAGCCGAACATCTAAGAAGGCTTGAAGTTCATAGAGTTGTTTCATTCCTTCGATGAATTGGTTCGAGAACGCTCCGGTGCTGGGCATATCCCAGGGCACTTCTCTAATATGCGGTGAGAGTCAAATCGGAGGAATATTATGGCTAAAAAAGTTTTGTCTACCTATAAAAGGCTTGCTCAAGACCCAGCTCGTAAGAAAAGAATGGGTGAAGAATACCAAAAGCTTCTATTAGCTGAGTTGATCAGTGCTTTAATAGAGGAAGATCATATTTCTGTTAGAAAGCTTGCCAAAGTAGCAAAATTATCACCTTCTATCGTTCAAGACATTCGATCAGGCAAGAAGGATCACCTAACGCTTGAATCCCTTGCAAATATCATTTCTATTTTGCGATATTCTATTGTAGGGGAAAAAGCGCAGGGTAATTGCCGTTCACTAAGAAAGTTATGAGCTCCCGGTTTAAGGAAGCAATGGAGGAAGCACATCTACCTCGTTGTAATTAAAAAGCTTGAAAATATTATTTAATCCCGATAAATTTTGAGATCTTTAACGAGGCTTTACCCTTAGAATGGATTCAGGAGTTATTTTATGATTAGAAGTTCATACCCCATATTTGATGAAGTTTTTTGCGCTATTCAAGGCTTTGCTGGAGCTCATCTTGTAAATGTCATTAAAGGTGCAAAAATTCTTAATCCTACCACTGCAGCTATATGTTTTGCTGGTATTGCTTTAACTGAAAAGGTTGTTTATGAATTAAGTAAGCGTATTATTCCTGGACCTACGGTATTTTTAGGCCCGCTCCCTTTAGGAGCTAAAAATATCGTATCTTATAGTTTAGCTATCTATACAACATTTAAAATTATGAAATTAGCCGGCCTAATTTTAGCGATACCTAAAGGAATCGTAGTTATAGGTGCTGTCTGCTCAGTAGCTTTGGTAATAAGTGGCACTGCAGCTATCATAAAAACAGCCTCCTTAATCTTTTGATGAATGTCTACGATAGCATGCAGCATCTACAACATGGTCTCTTTAGCCATGCAGCTTAAGGTGGTGTGTAACCGATGCTTAAGTCATCGGTTACTTGGGACCCTCCCTAAGCTCTTATGCAGCATCTTTGGCCCGCCGTTGGCTTGTCAAAGTCCGTAGCGCACAATCATCAGCATAACTTTTTAAGCCCCAGGTTCTTCCTGTTTTTAGATTTGCTTCCATTTTATCTAAAGCGTAAGCTTGGGCACTTTCTTTGATTCAAAGAATAAAAAAAAATTTTAAGAAAATTTAATACTATACTCCTCTAAAATTTTTTTAACTTTATTGACATTATCTCCTTGGATTTCAATATCTGCATCCTTGACAGCACCTCCGCACCCAAGCTTCTTCTTGAGAAGAGAGGCTAAATGGATGAGGTCGTTAGAAGGCATATTTAAATTTAAAATAACTGTTAAAATATTTTTCCCTCTTTTGACTAAGCGAATCTTTACCCCTTTTGGAGGCTTTGAGGAAGCTGGTTTGCTGGGTATCCATTGTCCTTCTATTGTAAAAGGCATATTTCCCTCTTTTAAGTAAGTGTTAGAAAAGCCACAAGCTTTTATTCCAAGCGCCCTAAACCCTTTCTACGGCTCTTTTCAAACATCCATTTAAAAAGCAAAATAGAAAACGTTAGGTAAATAGCGTTTAAGGTTAGGCTATAAAAAAGGTAGATATAGGGGAAAGGTTTTTCATCTAAAATGCTTCTCATGCCTTCGAAAATATAAGTGGAGGGCAATAGCCAAGAGATTTTCTGGGCCCATACGGGCAAAATATTTACAGGATAAAACACCGCACTGAAAGGCGCAAATAAAAAACCGATCATCCAAGCCAGCATTTCGACTTGATGGCCCCAGTAAATAATAATACTGGCGGCTACGAAGCCAAGGGTCCATCCAAACATAAGTAGCAGGATAGCAAAAGGAAGAAATGGCCAGCCCACGGTAAATACGTTTAATGTATAAAGTAAATAGACCGTAACTGCTCCAAAGGCTACTGTTAAGATTAGCTTGCATAAGCAGAGTAATATCGTTCCTATTATCCATTCACAGATCTTTAAGGGAGTAGAAAAAAGGTTAACTAAGTTGCGATTCCAAAACTCTTGAAGAATATTTATCGAAATATCCACCGATCCACGCCAGGTTACTTGCCAAAAGATTAAAGCGGTCATAAGTACCAAAGGAAGGTTGGCTACATGATTTTGATGTTGTATCCACCTTGAGGTTAAGCCCCAGAGAAGAATATCTACGAGAGGCCAGTAAAAGATATCGGATAGCTGGTTGGGTCCTTTAATCGCATTATAATAATAACGAAAGAAAACACCTTTGATTCTACTAAAGTTCATCGTTTTTGCTTGGCTATATGGTGAAAAAAATCATCGAGAGAAGGCTCTTTTATTTTGATAGTGACGTAGTTTACCCCTTCTTTACTTAAAGCGTGCAAAAAAGCAGGAATTTTATCTTCTTCTATGAGAATTTCGATATTTCGATGATCCACACTATATTTAAAACCAGCTGTTGATGCTACTGCTATGGTACGATTAAGGCCTGCCTGTACGCATAATTTAACGCGAACGGCTGAAATGCTTTTAGCTAATTTTTCGGGAAGATCGTCAGCAATGATTTTACCTTCTTTAAGAAAAATTGTACGATCACAAACTTCCATGACTTCTTCCATTTTATGAGAGGAAAAGAGGATAGAAAGGCCCTTTTTATCTCTTTGTTCAAGAAGAAAAGAACAGATGTCGCTTGCTATATCAGGATCTAATGAGGCGGTAGGTTCGTCTAAAAGCACTATCTGAGGATTGGTAAAAAAAGCTTTAACTAGCATGAGCCGAGTGACTTGCCCCGCAGACAATGAAGCTACCCGCTGATTCCTCTTTCCAAGAATTCCAAAGCGTTCTAAGAGGGGATCAAATTTTAGAGCACTTTCCTTTCGGGTCAAACCATAGAGCAGGCCAAAGACTTCTAGATTTTCTTTAACGGTTAGAATCCAAGGGAGACTGGTATAGGTGCTGGCAAACGAAACCTTCTCAAGAATGTCCGAACGAGCATGAGCAAAGTCTTGTTGGAAATAAAAAATAGCTCCTGAAGTGTAGGCTAGCGTACCTAAAAGCATTTGGATTGTAGTAGTCTTACCTGATCCATTGGGCCCTAGTAATCCTAAAATTTCCCCTTTTTTTAAATCAAAAGAGATTTTATCAATCGCTGTAAAAGGAATTTTTCCAGGGTAAATCTTTGTAAGATTTTGAACAGAAAGAACATTAATCATATAAGCTTTTTTTATTCCCTCAAATTAAACAGATAATAATTTATATCATTCTTTAGGCTTTTCACTCAATAGAGAGCAAAACTTCCAAATTTTTTTTAAATGATTGCTTGCTAAAGTTTATAATTTTTTTTATACAAGGTAAGTTTGCTATGTCAGCTGTAAGGCAGTGCTTTTTTTACGGATGCTAATTTTAAAATGGCTTAAAGATTTTTACCATGTTCGAAGTAGCTTTTAAAATGTTAATAGGAGATAAAGCTAAATTTCTAGGTCTTATATTTGGCATTTTTCTTTCCAGTTTTCTGATTTGCCAACAATCGGCTATTTTTTTAGGGCTCGTAGAACGTTCCTATCGGCTCATCACAGACATACCTACTCCAGAAATTTGGGTTATGGATCCAGGCACTGAGCATATAGATAAAATACGTGAAATGCCTGACAGCCAAATTGATAAGGTTAGGAGTGTTCCTGGAATCCTTTGGGCAGCCCCCTTGTCGATGGCCTATTTACCCTTAAAGCTTCCTAATGGGTTGTTCCATGAAGCTCAAGTGGTGGCAATCGATCAAAATTCTCTGTTAGGCGCTCCTCAACATATGGTTAAAGGCGTGGTAGAGAGCCTGCGGCATGAGGGAGGCATTATTTTAGATCAACATGCTGTTCGAAAAGCTTTAGTGACATATGGGGCCGATGGCAAACCTTCTTATCTTAAGTTAGGCGATAGTTTAGAAGTAGCTGATCAGTACGTTGTCGTGGTGGGCATCGCTCAATTAACCTTAGGCTTTTATCCTCAACCCATTATGTATATGGCCTATCAGCAGTATAAAAATCTGACTCCTTTTAAAAATCGCCATCTAGGTTTTATACTGGCCAGAGTAAAGCCTGGAGAAAATGTTGAGAAAGTGGTTCAAGCTATAAAAGATCAAACTGGGCTTTCAGCTTTTACTCGAGAAGGATTTAAGTGGCGCTCCATTTGGTATTTCCTAAGTACAGGTGTTTTGATTAATTTTGGAACCACAGTCCTTTCAGGTTTTTTGCTAGGTATTGCTATTGTAGGGATTATGTTTTATATGTTAACGATTGACTCTCTGCCCTTTTTTGCCATGCTCCGTGCTCTGGGCGCCACCCCGCTTAAGATTGCTCATATGATATATTTCCAAGCTTTGGTCGCAGGAATTATAGGCTTTGGGCTAGGATTAGGGGCTGCAACTTTAGCAGGTCAAATGATTATCTTTTCGCAAGGTACGATTGCCTTTCTATTTCCCCCTTTAATATTCCTATTTGCAGCTTTTACAATTATTTTAATTAACTTATTGGCAGCGCGGATATGTATCCGTAGAGTTTTGAAAGAAGATCCTAAAATTGTTATGAGCAAATAGGCAAAAATATGGCACAAGAAATAGCTGTTAGCTGTCAAGATGTGGTAAAAAGCTATGGCACTGCTGAGATGCAACAGATGGTGGTAAAATACTTGACCCTTGACTTTTTTTGTGGCCAGTTAGCTTTTTTAATGGGACCTTCAGGGTGTGGCAAAACAACCTTTCTTTCAATCATAAGCACCATATTAAAAGAAGACGAAGGAAAAATCGAAATTTTCGGAAAAACTACTCGTGATTTTAATGAAGAAGAGAAAACTAAGTTCAGATGCGAAAATATTGGGTTTCTTTTTCAGAATTTTTATTTAATGCCCTCTTTAACCTGTATTGAGAATATTGAATTACCTCTTTTATTACAGAATAAATCTAAACAAGAAGCAAGAAATCGTGCCTATGAAGCTCTAGCAGATATAGGTATTGCTCCATTAGCCAATCGATGGCCTCAGGAGCTTTCAGGAGGCCAACAACAGCGGATAGCTTTAGCTAGAGCTCTTATTCATCAGCCTCAATTAATCATCTGCGACGAACCTACAAGTTCTTTAGACCATGCAAACGGATTAATCGTGATGAATTTATTAAAGACGCATGCCTTAAAGCCAAAAAATGCGGTCATTGTAGCCACCCATGATAAAAGAATATTAGAGTATGCTGATCGCATAATAGAATTGAATGATGGAATAATCGAGAAAATCTACTAAAGCTTTTTAAGATGAATGAAGGGGTAATTGCTTCTGAATTATAGCAGAAAGCCACTTGCAAACAAGCTGTAGAGCCCTAGAAAGAAAATGAGCTAAAAAATAAAAAAGGTTGTTTAAAGGTTGATTAGAGCCTCTATTAAGGATAAGAAAAAAGGAGCTATTTTTATAAACCTTAAGAGGTGAAATAATAAGAGTATTTAAAAGCATGGCAAGGGGATGAATCAAAAACGAAAATATTTCATGGTTTTAGCTTTATTAGCTTTTATAGGGCTTTTAGCAGCTATCTGGATGGTTTTTTTTAAAAAAGAGCCTAAAATTCATTACCTAGAAGATCCTTATTTACATTTTATTGCTAGAAAAAATGCTATATATGGCATTGGCATAGTCATTCCAAGAAGCGAAGAGATAGCTATCCAGGCTTCTAATGGGCGAAGAATTGATAAGGTTTTTGTTAATGAAGGTGATAAAGTAGGTCTAGGTGATCCTCTGATTCAATTAGAAAATAAAGAATTACTTCATGAGGTGGCAGCAAGCGAGGCGGCTTTAGCGAAGGCAAAGATGCAATTAGAGCGTTTACGAGCTCTTCCTAGAAGTGAAAATCTAACATCTCAACAAGCTCTTCTTCATCAGTCTAAAGTAGACTTACATGAAGCTGAAAGGCAACAAGGATTAGCCCAAGATCTCTTAGCTAAGCAAGCGATAAGCCCAGGAGAACTTAATCAAAAGAATTATCTTGTAGAGGTACAAAAAGCTAAATATGACTATTTAATGGCTCAATTTCAGCAATTAAAAGCAGGTGCTTGGCAACCTGATTTAGATGCAGCAAATTTTGAAGTCGAGTATCAGAAGGCTCTTTTAGAGCTTTCTCGCCAGAAGTTAGATGATACTCTAATAAAAGCTCCATTAGAAGCCACAGTATTAAAGGTTAATATTCATGCTGGTGAGTTAGCTCAATCCACTAAAGCAGAGCCTTTGATGATTTTAGGAGATATTGAAGAGTGTTTTGTAGAGGTGTCCATTAATGAAGATGAAATCTCTTATCTTAGGCCTCATCAAGAGGCAGTAGGTTTTTTTAGAGGAGTAAATAATAAGCCCATCCTTTTAAGTTTTGTAAAAATTAAGCCTCTGCTGGTTCCCAAGAAAAATCTTACGGGCTCAATTATGGAACGTATAGATACTCGAGTAGTGCAGCTCATTTATCGTTTTAAAACCTCACAGAAATGTTTTTTTGTCGGTCAAGTAATGGATGTCTTTATACCCGATTCTAGAAATGGCACCCACGATGAATAAGTTTTTTTCCCTCAGCCTAGCATTAATAGCGATGAGTGGCATCTGTACTAGCTGCCAGAGGGTAGGACCTGCTTATAAAAAACCTCATATAAGGCTGCCTGAGCACTGGGAGATAAAGCAAGATCAAACCTTACTTAAGCAAGTGCCTGTAGGAGTGCAAGAAGAGGATGAGTTACCTAACTGGTGGGCAGCTTTTCACGATGTTATACTTGAGAGATTGATCAATAGAGCTTTAGAAAATAATCCTGAAGTTCATATTGCTTCTCAGCGTCTTCAAGAATATCAAGCTCTATTGTTAGAATCTAGAGCGGATTATTTTCCTAGGGTTCATATGGGTATGGGTCACACTAATGCTGTCTCTCCAGCAGATGGGATTTTTTTTCAGCAACCAAGCTTGATCAATTACTTAAAAACTCAAAATGTCAAAAACCAAAGACGCTATGATTTCTTTCATCTGGGCCCTATGATTTCCTGGGAGATTGATTTGTTTGGAAGGCTTCACAGTGAAAACTTGGCAAGAGAAGCAGAACTTGAGGCTTCCCATGAGAATTTGATGGCTATTCAGCTCTCAATTACAGCAGAAATTTCAAAAGCCTATCTTCGATTAAGAAGCATTCAACATCAATGGTTAGCAGAAGAAACCTATCAACAAATTTTGCAAGCACGAGCCAATCTTTTAAAGGAACGGTTAGTACTTAATCATTCCTCTTTAGACTCAATCGCCAAGGTTGAAATAAAAATTTGTGAAAGTAAAAATGCCATCTTACAGTTTAAGAAATATTTCGAGCAACATAAACACCGCTTACTTACTTTGATAGGTGAGACAATATGGCCTTTTGAGGAAAATCTTTTATGCCCTGCCCCTATGCCTCGACCTAACGTTCAGGTAGCTGCAGGAGTGCCTTCAGATTTATTACACCAACGCCCCGACATACGTCAAGCAGATCGTGAGCTGGCTGCTGCAACTTATCGTATTGGAAGAGTAATGGCCGAAGCTCTCCCTCATTTTGCCTTAATAGGGAGTATTGGGGGAATGAGTAAGCAGTTAGCAGATATTTTAAGTTTTAAAAATTTGTATTGGCTATACGAGCCTTTAACCTCTTTCCCTCTATTTGATGCAGGCAAAAATAAAGCAACTGTAAATGCCTATAAAGCGCGTGCTAAAGCAGCTTTTTCCCATTATCATCAAAAGCTTTTAAACGCTGTGGAAGAGGTCCAGCTTGCTCTACATTCGCTGCAAAGTAAAGAAAAGCAGTTAGTTGAGAATAAAAATATCTACTCATATGCTGTTGGTTCTGTAGAGAGAGAGCATCTGCTTTTCCAGCAGGGCATAGGTGATTTCGCTGCCTTTAATCTAGCAGAGGATGAGGCTCATCAGCGGAAGATGCAATGGCTTGTAGCAGAAGAAGAATATGCTTTAAGTTATGTGACTTTATGCACGGCCCTAGGAGGCAAAGCTAATTAATTAAAGAGGGATTTTAAATCTTCATTTCAAGCCTTCTCTTGAAGAAGAAAAAGATTAAGCATAAAAGAGTAGATATGTATGTTAATCGATAGGAAAAGGGCAAGCTGCTTTACTTTTAAGTTGACCTTTTAAAAAGAAGGACCAATCACTAAGGAGACTTTTAGCTTGCGGCGACTTCTTCTTGGGCAATAGTTTTTTTCTCTTCTTCAACATTATCTTTATGGGGCGGTCTTGAAGGAGGAGGGCTTTTATCTTTTTTCAGCAAAGCTTCTTTCTTTCTTCTTTCTCTTTGGCTTAACAGTTTTTCTTCGTCGTGTTGATCATCTATAGGACTAGTTTTTGCTTGTTGAAGGGCTTCTTCTGCTGTTTGGTCAGGAGGGACAGCTTCTGGCTGTTCTGGAGAAGAAGAGAAGTTTTTCTTCCACATCTCCTGAATTTGTTGAAGAGCAGCAGCCTTTCCCTCATATTTTTTGAGTTTAGCCTGTAATTCTTTATCTTGAGCCAAAGAGCCATGGTGTTGCAGCTGATAAAGGCGTTCTTTATAATAATCTAAAGAGATCGGCTTAGGTGCTCCTAGCTTGCTATATTTTTTTAATATTTCGTTAAGGCTACCAGAAGAGGTGGTGTTTAGAACAATAGCTTCTAATTTTCCTCGCGTCTCTTTTTTTGCTTGTCCTAGGCCTAAGTCAAGCGCATACTGGCCCAAGTGATTCAATTGATCATCATTAAAATGCTGCAGATATTTATGACGGCGCTCGTCAGTCTGCATATTACTAGGAAAGAAGACTGTAAACTTTAATTCTTTACCCCCTACCTGGAGGATTTTTATCGCACTTTTTCCGTCGGAAGATAAGTTAAAGCCTTGAAAAATCTTTTGTTGAGCTTCTGTGGGTGGCTGAATCATAAGTTTTGGGCTAGCTTGATGAATAGGATTAACCATAGAATCTCCACGAGTTAGAAATAAGCATCCAACCCCTATTATACTTGTTTATAGAAATTAAGGATATAACTTTATTATGAATAGTCTTTTAAATATATAATATGGAATTATTTCTTTCTAAATAAGAGAAACGAATAAACTTTTTCCTGTTTATGCAAGCGATCACAGGATACCTCCAGCTTTAGAGAGGATTCTGTGGGCATCTGTAAGGTCAAAATATTTGCAAATAGCTTTTTTCTATTTCTTGCATGCTTTCTAATATGCATTATCTTCTTACTATCAAGAGCTTAAGTGCATTCTCTCACGATGATTGCTGCCTGTTTATATATATCCGTAGCTGTTAGAAATCTTGAGACGTAAATGATCTAATTGCTTCTTTACTACAGCAGGGCGCATGCTAGTTCTTATCCTCTAAGCTATTAGCATTGCTCTTGAGAGGCTCAAAATTTACATTTTTTATTCATTGCTAGATGATTAGCGTATAACCCTGGTCACTGATAGGCTAGCTGTCTACCTTCATCATTTTCTCCCTAGCCTTTGATAAATTTTAAAGCCTCATTTTTCCTATAGTCCTTATAGTCCTTAGCAAAAAAAATAATTAGGAATTTAGATAGCGCAGCTAATATATAAGGACAGCAATCATGCTCTAGATAAGCTCTTAAAGGATAAGCTCTGTATACACCTCATCTCTCACTACTTAAAGGGCCAGATCCCATGATCTTCTAAGTATCCTTAGCCTACGGAGCTGCCCTAATTCGTTAGGAAGAGCGGCAAGCTTATTATCGTTTAAGAAAAGCTCCTCCAGCTGTGCTAATTGCCCTATCTCTGGAGGTAAAAAGGTTAAACCTCCTCCTTCTAATTGCAAGCTTTTGATAGCTCTGCCATACCGTTCAATCCAATCCTTAAAAAGCTCTCCTTTTTCTGCTAAAGATAAATGCTTGATCTCTTCTTGCTCTAAGTATTCCTCCCCACCAGGTAATTTTTCCCACATTAAGAGGCGATTAATATTTAACAGATAAGAGGTGTAATTAGCTGACGTGAGATATATATTTTCCTTAGAGGTATCTTTAAATTCTAAAGAGGAAAGCGATTTGGTTAAAATAAAGGCTTGCTTAAAGATTGCCTTTACCTTTTGCAGCGTAAGAAGCTCATGATCTAGCTCATAAATTCTATCTAAGATAAAAGCAGGCTTATTAACATTTCCTTGAGGAAAATGAATTTTAGCTATTTGCCTATAGAGAGAAGGCATGACTTCACTAGCCAGAAGATGGCGCCATTTTCTGCACACGTTAGATAAGGAAGATGTGGCACAATATTTTAAAATGGAAGTTAGCACTTCATTAGGCAAGTGCTCAAGGGCAATATCAGTAGTAGCATGCATTTTATAGCCTTTATTAAGATTTAACTTAATTTCTTTATGATGAAAAGATATAAAAAAATAAAAAACAGGTAAGAGAATAATACAAATAGCTTTATAATTTTTAAATTATGATAAGAAGGTGTTTTGGAACTCTCGCTTTTTAATAAGGCGAAAATAAAATCAAACAAAGAAGGAGTATAATGTAGGGAAGCTATCCTGTGATTTAAAGTGATAGGGAGTGGAAAGAAATCAAGCATATTTTCTCTGTCTTCTATGAAAAAGGAGGCAGGTTCTATAAACGTTTCAAACGAGACATATTAGAGGCTATCCTTTATGTAAACCATACAGGATACCAATGGAGACATCTTCCCCATGATTATCCTCATTAAAAGGCCTTAAAAATAGTGCTAGCGCTCCTTTTTTTGTTTTATAGTTTGGTTTATTGCTTTCAACTCCATAACTTACCTTCCTGTTAAACAAATGAAATAGCATGCTTTATTTTTTATTAACACCCTAGGAATTAGATGTGGACCAAAAAGGCGGGATAACCAGAAATAAAAAAGCCAGGCCTTAAGCTTATGGAGAGGTTAAAGCTCTATAACAGCTAAGGGAAGGCTCCTGCATCATCAATAAGTTCGATATTTTCAATGCCTTCTAGCTTACGTAGTTCATCAATTATTTCTATAAAATGAGCTTGAGAAGCAGCCTTGAACAATAAATGAAAAATTTCTTTATCTCCTACTTTTTCTATTTGTAGGCGGCTAGAATCATAACGTTTATTTAAAGTGATTAAAATCTCTTGCAGGGAAGCTAAGTGAATAGCACCATTTTTGGCACCAAACCGTAGACCTACAGCTCGATTTTTTTTGATAAATCTTTTTTCAAGAGGTTTTATTCCAGCAAGGATGATGAGAATGAGCAGGGTTGTACTAACTGCTGCCAAGTAAAGCCCTCCTCCAATAGCTAGACCGACTGCCGCCACCGCCCATAAGCTTGCTGCTGTTGTCAGACCGCGGATCACATTTTTTAAAAAAAGGATGGTGCCAGCTCCTAGAAAACCAATTCCGCTAACCACCTGGGCAGCTACACGTGAAGGATCTAAATTAATTAATCCTTCATGCACGACTTCATGAAAAGCGTACTGCGAGACAAGCATGATAAGAGTAGATCCTAAGCATACGAGCATATGTGTGCGTAGGCCAGCGACCCAGCTTAATCGTTCTCTTTCAAATCCGATTAAGCCACCCAGCAAGCCTGATAGCAAAAGTCTCAAAATCATTTCTTCTGCAGGTAAGGCTGGAAGCATAAATATCTACCTCTAGTATGTTTACATTCTTGGATTAAGGCTGATTGGATAATATTTTATCAATACTTTCAAGTATATTTTGATTTAAGCTTGTTTTTTTGCATAGTCCTAGGTGGAAAACTATATAGACTATCGAAAAAAGGTAAAAAAGGAATAAGATAGCTTTTGCCTATACAATTTTACTTGGGTAGAGCCTTAGCAGCTAAAATTAAGAAATGGAATAAAAAAGAAAAAATTGCTTGCAGGTGAAGTTTCTATAGTTAGTTGCCTGGCTGCCGTACTCCAGCTTGTTCTTTGAAGGATTTATCTTCAAGAGTTGCTAATAATTTTAATTTAGGCTAAATCCCGTTAGTCTAGAAGGTAGGCTTTACGAAGCGGATTTGTTTTATGAACATGCAATCATGCAAGGCTTATCTACATGCCAGGTAAAATTAATCTTATGAATTATACCGCTTAGAAACTTGTGAAAAAAACGCCTAATCTTCTAGCAAGCTTTGTCTTCTCAGTAAATTTTTCTTATATAAGCTTTTTCTAATTGAAAGCTTAAAGCATTCATGTTTAGCAAATCTTAAACGATTAGCTTTCCAAAGTAGATACCAAGCTACAAAACTCTAGAAAGGTCTGTAGCTTAGTATCTCCTTAGAAAAAATTGTTGCTTAGCGCTTAATTTAAGGCTGAGGAGTACCCATCATCCCATATCCGGATACCATAGTAATAATAAAAAGAATAAGAAAAACGATGAATAAAACTTTGGCGATAGTAGCGGCTATGCCTTCAATACCTCTGAAACCCATTAAGCCTGCCACGATAGCAATAATCAAAAATGTTAATGACCAATATAACATATGTATATCCTCGCTGTTAGTTTTTATCATCCTAAGATAATATATAAAAATTTTTTCAGTTTTTGTTTTAAGCATTTTCAAATGCGTAGGCCTTATTTAATATATTTCTAGGCTTTAATTTTTTTAAAGACTAAAAAAATAAAGCTTTTTACACGTTATCGAGAACTTCTTTGCTTGATGGCTATCTTGCAAGGGCTTAGAAATAATTTAATATCAAATAAACCCACCTAAAAAAACTTGGGGCTCAAATTCTGATTGAAGAGCTTTCTCTACAAGAGAGAAGTTTTCATATCATGTGAGTCATTGAAGACAAAACTCTAGATTCAAGAAACCTTGAAAGGGGGCTACGAATGATGCAAGCGATAAATACTATCCTCCTTCGGCCAATTTTAAAAACTTTTTCCAGGTTAAGCTTGATAGAGATTGAAGCAGCCTCCTGCATTAGAATTTAATGCTTTAATAATAAAGCAAAGAATGGTTATAGAGCCGTCTCGTCTCTTAAAGAGCAGGAGGAGATAATGTTGCCGGGAAGGCTTAAGTCTTTAGAGGAAAACTATCTATTTGTTTTCCTATCGGGAATCAACTATCATTATATTTTGAAAGCGATTTTTAGATTGTCCACTCAGGTAGCATCTTTCTACAGCCTAGGAAAAAATGACAGGATAACCCTAATTTTATAGCAAAGGGTGTTTGAAAGAAAAGCATTGCTCTTAGCTTAATGTTTCTTTAAAGATATGGAAAAATGTTAACCTCTAATGAGGTTTTGATCTATAGAGAGTTTTTTGTCTCGTCCTCAATAATCAATAATTTCACCTGTATCTGGGTGCATTTGGCAAGCTTGCCTTTTAGCATATTGCCATAGTTGTGAGGTTTTTTACAGTGCTAGATATTAAAATAGCTAGTGATTTCGCTATGACTAATTCGGCCCTCTAAGGGGTGAGCCTAAATATCCATAAGATCTTAAATCAATTTTTTTCTTGTTTCATTACCCACTATCTTGCCCAGCAAATTTTTTTAGCTGCCTTATATTTAAAGTAAGTTTATGAAGATAACCTCTTCTTGACGAAATAAGAAAAAATCTTTAAAAATCCAATTTTAATTTTTTGGGTAATATTTTAGGGATTTAAATTGTTTTTCTTATTGGAAGGTAATAGGTGCTTATTTCATAAGCTAAAATGTCCTTTCTATAGAAAAAGCATTTCAGCAAATGAAGGAAAGAAAAGGAATCGATTGAGGAATCTATCTAGACAATTATCGAGGAGAGGTAAAGAAAAAATAATTGCTAAACCTTTTTCTTTTCTGCCTTTTTACAAGGAAATATGCATATAACCTTAACAGCCCTTTATCTTTAAAGGACGGACATTATTGTGCAAGGTCAACCCAAAATGCCTCCTTTTAGCTGATGTCTTTGGAGGGGAGGTTGATAATATTTAAGCGCTGCTTATCCAAGCTATACAAGCTAAAAAAAAACGCTAGCCTTTATCTATAGCTAAGCGTGTAGAAAACTTGCTTAAGAAAAATAACTAAATGCTTTGCTAAGAAAAATAGAGATTATTTTTTTAATTTTTCACTTGTAACAATTAAAAGTAGTAATAAACAACCAAAGAAGTTAAAGAATTTATATGCAAATCACTTCCTCATTAGGCCCTTTGCAACCTGTTTTTTATCAAGAACCGGCCCTAGAATCAGGAGGTTCTAGTAGCGATGTCTCTTTTTCACCTTTTATAGAGCCAAGCTGCACTACCCCTTCTTTATCTCCTCGTGGCCCGCAAATGTGTCCTCAAAAGCCTATAAGAAGTACACAGGAAGAAAAGCTTTTAAAGAAGCGTTTAATAAATTATTTAGGCCAAGAAAAAGATCTGCTAGGGGAAACCATCGCTCACCTTCATGCCGAGTCTTCTCTTTATACTGCCAAAGAAAGAAATAAGCTGATTAAGCTTGTGCCTTCTCTTAAGTTACCTTGGTTCATAGTTACGGAAGAGCAGAGAAAGGAGATAATTGAACAGGGGATAAATGTGACTTCCTACCCACGTTTACAACCTTTTCATAGCGTCTTGGCTACTATCGTAGATACTATAGCTTCAATCCCAACTTCCTCTTTTAAAGATAAGCTAAAAATTTTAGAGACCTATTATACTAACTTTATTACTCAGCTCCTTGAGGCCTCTAGCTTAAGGGAGCGAGAGGCTTTGCTAGCCTTGAAAGTCCAAGTCTGTGGAGATTCTGTGGGTTTTCTCCTCCTTGACATAAATAAAGCTCTTGCTATGCTTTCTATGGATGATCTAGGGCTGCCTTGCCGTACTAATACGCATGGTAGGCATGCAGTGGCTTCTTTAGGAGGCTTACATTGTAAAGGTAATCCTAAAGCTGCAATTGTTTCTGATTATTTGAAACCTGCTTGGGAGTATGCTGCTACTTCTTTAACCCAAGCTTTTTCGCCAAACTCTCTAATTGCCGCTCCTACCTCTTTCCTTAAAATTTCAAGTATGAGGATTTTCAATTGGCACGCTTCACCAGATGAGGAGGCCAAACAGATTTTTAATGAGCAGCTATGGCGTGGTAAAACTTCTTTTCAGATCTTTAAAGAATACCCTCAGATTAAAGAGAGAGTATGTAAAGCTACTGGCTTTGAGTCTTATACAGTGCAGGTGGGCTATACAATAGGTCATTCTGTTGAAACCGAACGTCCTCCAGCTATTTTGTTGGTGGATCTCATCAGCATTTTAGAAATATTTGATTTGTTATGCGATGAACGTTTACTAACTGGTGGAGAGCTGATTGAAAGCTGGCCTTATCTCTTAGAGGAAGCGCATAAACCTTACTCATCTGCTCCTGAAAAGCTTTTCCATGCTTATAAAATGTGGATGGAACAGCTACCTGAGGAGCTGCGCCTAAAAGAATTTTCTTGCATAGGAGATTTTAGTTTAAAATCTGATGAGCAAGGCTTGGACCTTTTTCGTAAAGATTTTTTAGAAAATAAAGAAGAAGATAATTTTTGGCAGCTTTTAGCCATCCTCAAGTTGCATCCTAGGCTAGCTGCAAATGCTTCTTTAGCTTCTTTAATTGAGCTACCTTTAGCTTTGCGCTGGATTGCTAAGCTTTTTCCTAAAAAACCTATAGAAGAGCTTTTTCGTCATATTCCCCTCTTATTACAAAAAATTGACAAAGAGGCTTTTAGCAGCTTAATCCTGGCCAGCCTCCTTATTCTGCCTAATGATGGTAAAGCGGATAACTATATTGTAGAACTTTTTTGGAAAGATCAAGAACTAGAGGGCTTAAAGCTTGTCTGCATTGATAATGATCAAGCTTTTGAGCCTGCAATTATTCCAACAGAAAAAGGGCATGGAATCCATTTAAAATGCCTGCCTTTATTGCTGAAAGGATGCATGGACCAACCTATTGCCCCCTCAATCAAGGAATTTCTAAAAAATTTAAACCCGCTCGATTTCTTGCTGGGCTGGATTAAGCGACTCGACCAAAGAAATCAACAATATAAAAAGCTTATTATCCAAAAACAGCTAACTAACGAAGATTTTTTAGATGAAACAGCTGAAAAAAAGTTGGATATTCCCCTATTATTGCCGAAGGGGCTGTTGACTATATTTTTTAAAAAACTACAGCTCGTGCAGGATAAACTTAAGCAAGATTTAGTCACTCACCACGATCTTTTTAAAGTTTTGGAACCGACCGCTTTTGCCTGCTATCAAGCTCTTATGCATAAACATGCCAATCCACTCGACGCATTGCTATCTCTGCACCATCAAAGCACAACTGTTGAAGCTCTGGTCGGCACTTCTCCTTTATCTTCCTCCAATGTTTTACCGTGCCTGATATCCTGTGAAGAAGAAGAAAGTGCTTTTTTATCCTCATTAGATTGGTTCGCCGGCATTCCTACCCAGCTTACTCCACTAAAAGCGATTGCTAATCTTTCGTTTTGCCCACCTTTGCCTCTTTCCTTAGCACAAAAGCAAAATTTATTGTTTATAGCTATCGATCTGGGTAGGGCTTCTTTGGTTAAACTAGCTCTTCAGCTAGGAGCTGAAATCAATCAAGCCGATGAAGCAGGACAAACAGCTTTACATAAGCTTATGCGCATCTATCACTTACCTAACTTGGAAGAAGAGCAGATTTTCTTAATCGCAGAACTTTTGCTGGCACACGAAAAGCTTGATCCTAATGCTTTAGATGAACAGAGCTCTCCTCCTATTTTTCCTTTGATCAATCGTGCCTCTTATGCATCTAGCCGCTTTAGCGTTTTATTAGCCAAGTTAGTTAAGAGGGGGGCGGATTTGGACTACCCAGATCTTCTTCGGCAGGGGGAGACGCCGTTAGAAAAAGCTATGGCTGAAGATAACCTCTCTATATTCATTGAGCTAGCTAAAAATGGAGCTGGTGCTAAAGCTCATCCTTCTAAGATTTTAAAATTTGTTAATAAACATGCCCATGACCCTCATCTTGCGCAAGCTCTTTCCTGTCTTGAAGCTCAATTGCCAGCCTTTGCTTACCTACGCTCTCTTGCTGTCTTTACTACAAAAGCTACCGGCCAAGGATTTGAATGGGAAGGAGTCGATTCCGGCAAAGCACAGTTGCATCCTCAAGTCGTGCAACAACTCCCTCTTGATGCAGGCTTAGAGTTTTACAAACTTCCTCGCACATATGGACGCAGTGCCGTTGTAGCCGTTAGCTATCTGCATCGTAAGCTTCATTTTAAGCCTTATCCTGAGATGGCAGGAATGGAGTATGCCGTAGGAAGGCTTCATCGCTTGATTATTGGGCATGGCGTTCCGGAGTCTGAATTGTTCAAATGCTACAATATGCGTCGTAATCCTTATCCTCTGTTAGTTTCAGAAACAAGTGAAGGCAAGAATTTAGAGGAGGTCTTAAAAGCAGGCAGCACTTTAACCAATCTAGATTTGCATCGAGTGCACAATATGATGCTCTTAGCTATGTTAGTCAATCCGGAGGATGGTAAACCGGATAACTACATCTTGCAATCCTTTACTAATCATCAAGGGGAAAAAAAAGATCAACTCGTAAGTATCGATAACGACCATGCTTTTCTTCCCTCTTTTTCTAAGGATGGAAAGCTGAAAGTTAAATGTATCCTATTTTGCTTAAATCAAATGCATACTGCTCTTCATCCTGAAACGAGAAAGCTTTTCCTAAAAATTAAGCCTCTAGAGATCTTGCAAACGTGGCTAAAGAACCTCGGTGAGCAGCAGCAGCGCTATGAGAGTCTCTTTAACGAAAAAGAGCGTGATTATGTCTATGCTTATAACAAGCAAAAACCTGTGATTTCTATTCTTTTGCCTCCAAAAACTATTGTTAGAATTTACCAAAAGCTTACATGTATGCAGCGTGCGATAGAAAGCAACGCCGCGTTGACTCCTCTAGAGCTTCTCTTCCGCTTAGATCCTTCGCTGGGAAAATATTATGCCCATCTTCTGCAGGATACAGTCGCTTCTCCCTACGAGCGCTTCTTGAAGGGGCCAGGACATTTCTATGATAAAGCTCAGCAATGCTTAGTAACTAGTAGTACTACCAGCTCACTTTTAAAATCAAGCAATATACCCGCTAAAGATCTAGCTAGGCATGAAAAACGCTATCTACCCCAAGAGGCTTTAAAAGAACTAGAGATGCTGATCAGCCAAAGCAATCCTCGCCATCTTCAAGCGGTTGCTGCTGCTATAAAAAAAGGAAATATTGAACCTTTTCAAGATCTTTTAACGGATAGCTTACGTGAAGCTGCCCTAGCTTTTTTAAAAATTTCTAAGCAAAAGCAAGAGCTAGCTTTGCTTAAAGCTATGGCTGCTTCTTCTTTCAGCAGTTTGTCGTTAAAAAATTGTAAATCTTTAGATGGGTCTCTTTTGAAACGTTTATTAGAAGCTTCTAAAGTTCTTACCAAGTTAGATGCTAGCCATTGTGATACCTTAAAATCTTTTTCTTTTGTAGAATTGCCTTGCTTAACTTCTCTTGACCTTTCTAATTGTAGGCGTCTTTCTAAGCTGGCTTTGAAAGCTCCCAACCTGCGTTTTCTTGCTTTAAAAAATAATGCGGCCTTAACTTCTCTACAGCTAGAAGCCCCTTCTTTAGAAAAGCTTGATTTAGAAGGGTGCGTAAATCTTCTTGCCCATCAGATTGCATCGCTCATCGAGACCTATCCACGTCTTAAAAGTTTAACGTTACCTCACCGTGATCCTTCCTTGCTAATGCGGTACAATCTCCCTCCTTCTTCTTTAGCGATTACCTTGCAAGTTAGAGACTTGTTTCAGAATACTCTTCGCACTCTTCAGATTGCCCAAGGCCTTCTCTCAGAAGAAGAATGTAAAGCTTTAAAAGAGGGTCTTAGGCTAAATTCTTCGCTTCAAGAGGTAGACCTTTCCGGCTTTCCAATACCTGATCCATTTGCTATGGCTTTAGCACAGGTCGTAGAAAATAACCAGACGCTCAATCGGCTGAGCTTCTGGGGTAATGAGATAAATCATTCTGCAGCGATTCCTTTAGCAAAAGCTCTAAAGGGTACATCTTCAATTACTCATTTAAGATTCTATGATGTACCGCTAGACTCTCAGAGTATCATGGCTTTTGCTGAGGGGATAAGAAACAATTCCTCCCTTGCCATTATTGAACTTAGCGGGAATCAAATAAATGAAGAAGGAGCTAGCGTTTTTGCTAAGAGCTTAGAAAGAAACTTTTCGCTCACAGAGCTAAACTTTTCTAATAATCAACTGGCAGATAGAGGTGCTATTGCTTTAGCTAAATCCCTAAAAAACAAAGTCTCAATTACTAAGCTTGTTCTTGAAAATAATTGCATAAAGGATGAAGGTGCTCTTGCTTTATCTAAAGCCTTAAAATACAATTCTTCCCTCGTCGAACTTATTCTTAAGGTTAATTTGATAGGCAACAAAGGTGCTACTGCTTTAATTAACCTTGTGGAGAGCAATAGGTCGCTCACTCAGCTCGATATTTCGCATAATTTAGTGGAGGATGCGGAGATCATAAAATCTCTCACCTCCTTATTACTAAGGAATAAAGAAAATCGAATTTAAGTAAACCATTGTTTCATTAGTTATAGAATGTTTGAAATTTTTAGCTGGTAGCCAAAAGGCTAATTTCTTTGCCCGAAAACTTAGAGAAAAGTCTTCTTTGGCAAATGGCTATAAGCTATTGGCTAGCCCCCAACTTTCTAGAAAGGACTTTCCTTAGAAATATATTTTTCCCCTGGCTCGTTTACTATTTTAATCATACATCCTTTTCGTTGCAGAAGGTTATTGTTGATAAGATGCTTATCCTTTAGCTTCAGAACTCTTACTATCGAATTGGCTAAAAGGATGGTAGAGTAAGTCTTAAAAGATTGATGAGAAATAAAGCCCAGCCTAGCATAGTAGGGGCACTAAGGTCCCAATATATCTAGGAAAGCTTCTAGCTGCTAATCATTGGCTTAAATTGGCGCAGGCGTAAATATAACATGGAGAGGCTTAAGCGTTAGAGCTGATCGTCAGATTACTTTTTCTCTTCGTTGGCGTTAAAGTAATTTGTCATAAGCAAGGAAATGTAACGGGGTCTACTTAAAGTAATCTATTGTTTGTACAACTGGACAAAGCTATGTCACTTATGTTAAATTGTCATCTATTATTTAAAAAAAAGCAGAGTTTAAGGAATTTTTATGGCACAAATTAGTACAAATGAGTTCAAAGCTGGAATAAAAGTGGAAGTGGATGGACAACCTTATACAATTGTAAGCAATGAATTTGTTAAGCCTGGCAAAGGACAAGCTTTTAATCGTGTGAAATTAAAGCATCTTACTACAGGACGTACGATTGAACAGACTTTTAAATCAGGAGATAAAGCAGAGGTTGCCGATGTAGTCGAAGCCGAAATGCGCATGCTTTACAAAGAGGCTGATGGGGTCGTCTTTATGGATGATAAAACATTTGATCAGGTTAAAATTCCTTTTGCAAGCATAGGCGATAATGCTCAGTGGTTAATGGAAGATCATTTGTATTTTATAGTATTTTACAAAGGGCAGCCCGTTACTCTAGAACCTCCTACTTTCATCGACATGATTATTACCGAAACTTCTCCAGGAGCGCGAGGAAATACAGCTTCTGGCCGCGTGCTGAAGCCTGCTGTTGTAGAAAGTGGCGCTAAAATTCAGGTTCCCATCTTTGTGGAACAGGGTGAGAAAGTTAAAGTCGATACACGCACTGGCGAATATGTTTCTCGCGTTTCATAGATGGCTGCCCAGTTAAATAGAGGCAAGATCCTTAAGGATCGGGCCTTCATGCTAGCCCAAGCACGAGAGTTTTTTGCCAAGCGTCAAATCCTAGAAGTGGATTGTCCTATTCTTACTCAAGGGGCTTCTATTGATGCTAATATCGATTTAATTCCTGCTCGCTATGCAAACCTTGAAATACGTTATATGCATTCTTCCCCAGAATATGGGATGAAAAGGCTGCTAGCAGAAGGAATAAGTGATATTTATCAGTTATCCCATGTTTTTCGCGACGCTGAATTTAGTTATAAGCATAACCCTGAATTCATGATGGCGGAGTGGTATCGTTTAGCTGTCTCTTATGAATTTATGATTGCAGAAGCTTTAGATTTCGTTCGCCTGTTCTTGGGTCCTTTACCTGCTTACACTCTAAGCTATCGTGAAGCGCTTCAAGAATATGCTGATTTAGATTATGTGAAGGCCTCTATTCCTGATTTGATAGAATATTTGCAGAATAGAGGTATTCAACCTTACGCTCATATTGAAAAAGAAGGAAAAGATGCTCTTCTAAATCTTATCTTAGCGATGGTGGTTGAGCCGCATTTAGGAAAAGATAAGCTTTGTGTTTTGACTGACTATCCTGCCACCCAAGCGGCTCTCGCTCAGACAAAATGGCAAAATGACGAGCAGGTCGCAGAACGGTTTGAGATTTATTACGCCGGTTTAGAACTTGCTAACGGCTATCATGAGCTGGGAGATGCGGGTGAACAGCGCAAGCGTTTGATGGAAGCAAATCAAATACGGAATGGTTTAGGCAAAAACCAGCTTCCCATCGATGAAGCCTTTTTGGAAGCCTTAAAAAAAGGTTTTCCTGATGCCTGCGGCGTTGCAGTAGGTTTTGATCGCTTGATGATGTTACGTCATCAGGCTTCTACGATTGCCGAGGTCATTCCTTTTGCTTGGACTACAGCTTAAGAAATTGCCGCTAGGCTTATTGTTTGGCCATTGATAGGTAGACCTTATGATGTTTTATATGGCTTAAATTTCTTTAAGGCTGTCACAGGAGAACATGATGGATAAAAATAACGATAATACCCAAACTTCTAAATCCTTACCTTGGTATAAAGAAGGCCTACGTTTTCAATGTACTGAATGTGGAAAATGTTGTACAGGCTCGCCAGGCTACGTATGGATAACAGAACTAGAGATGCAGGCAGTTGCTAAGCTATTAAAGATATCTTTAGAGCTGTTTAAGAAAAAATATACCCGCCAGCGCGAAAATCGATATTCCCTGATTGAAAAGAAAAATCTTAACAATGAATATGATTGTATTTTTTTAAAAGATAAAAAGTGTTCTATCTATCAAGAACGCCCCCGGCAATGCCGTACCTTTCCGTGGTGGAAAGAGAATCTTGCTTCGGAAGAAAGTTGGAAAGCAGCGGCACAATATTGCGAAGGCATCCATGAGGAAGCAGCCCTGGTTCCTTATGAAAAAATTGAACAACAACTTCACCTCAATCAAAATTCATTGATACAGAAAAGCTAAATGCTTTTATTTAAGCTTGCTGTTAGGTAAGCTTAAACAGACCCACCTTTACCATTGGCTGATCGACGCTCATTCATTAAATTTTTTACCTTAGGATAGAAGTGTCATCCGTCATAGCTGATGGCTTAAGGTCGGCAGTTTTTGCGATCTTTTTCTATAGCCCCCATCTCCATCGCCCCTAGATGTCCAATGGAAAATGTGGCATGTTCTATAAAAAAGCACCTTATAGCCTTTTCCAATGGCTTTTTATAGTACTAGCTTGCCTAAGCAAGCCGCTAAGCTGTTTTTAAATCTAGCTTTCCTAATTTTGCTTTTTCCATGTATATGAATAGCTCTAAAAATTAAATAAAAATAGGCATAAAGCTTAGAAGGAGACCATGCTATGAATCCTTGCTCTTCTCTTACCATTGAACATCTACCTAATGAAATACTGACTCCTATTTTAAAGGCATGCGCTGCACCTTCTTTATATAGCGTCTGTACAAAATGGCGACATTTGCTGGCTACAGAAGTCATGCCTACCCTTTATAAGCAAATAGGTCAGATGCATGTTCCCCATGGTGATGTTCACAAGCAGGCTCTTATTATAGATAGGATTTATAAATTAGAAGCTGAACTTCCTGAAGTTACAAAAGTCAACCTGATCTTTAAGCAAATCTTTGCTTTAGCTAGCTCTCTTTCACCCTCAGAATTAGAATTTAAATGGATAACCGAGGAAAAAAGATATTTTACTCTGGCTAATTACTCTTCTTATCTGATAAGCATTAACCGCCTTTTAATGTGGAAAAAAATCCCTGGTGGAAGGAAGTACTTAGAGCAAGAGAAAAGCAAGTATTTGCCTTTAACAAAAAAAGGAGAGCTTTTCAGAGAGTGGATTGAAAATCATGGCAAAGATATTAAAAGCTTAGATTTAACTAAATCTGGCTTGACCTTTCTACCCCCAGAGATAGGATATTTATCGCAGCTGAAAAAGCTTAATTTAAACAATAACCAGCTTACCAATCTTCCGGTAGAAATAGGGCATCTATTTCAGCTAGAAGAGCTTTACTTAGATAATAACCAACTGACCATTCTTCCGGTAGAGATAGGGCAGCTTCCTCGGCTGCAATGGCTTCACTTAAAAAGCAACCAGCTTACCACTCTTCCGATAGAGATAGGGCATCTTCCTCAGCTGCAATGGCTTTACTTAGGTAACAACCGGCTTACCGCTCTTCCCGCAGAAATAGGGCAGCTATCGCAGGATTTAGCTCTTCAACTCGCTGGAAATCGGTTGGAAAGTATTCCTGAGGAAATAAAACAACGTTTTAGGCTATAACTGGAAAAGTTTGTATCTTTACCATTTCTAGAGAAATAAATTGATAAGCTTAGAAGTTGTTGAGGATATAAATAATCTTCCTATAGCATCCGAAGCGTAGAAGGCTCACTCTGCTAAAAGATAGGAAGAATTTCTAATAGCTTTTTATATTGCTAACTTGCCTAAGTATGCTGCTAAGCTGTCTTTAAATCTAGCTTGCCTATTTTGCTTTTTCCCTATATGAATACTTCTAAAAATAAATGAAAGTAGGCATAAAGCTTAAAAAGAGGCTTTAACATGAATCCTCTCTCTTTTATCACCTTTGAGCATCTAACTAAGGGCATTTAAAGTCTTTCTACGGGAGCAATAGGGCGCACGATGAAGATTTTGCAGGAAGGCAAAGACTATGGATTTTTTGGTCTATTCATTAAAATTAAAGGTATCAGCAAAATGATTATGCTAACACCTTTTTATTCTTATTCTTTTCATTCTACTCATATAAATTAACTTTGCAAAAAAGCTGCTAGCAAGCGACACATTTCTAGATGATCCTGAGTAGCAATAAGCTCACGAGCAGAGTGCATACTTAGCTGGGGCGAGCCTATATCAACTGTTGTAATGCCTGTTTGAGAAGCTTGAAGGGGGCCAATGGTAGAACCGCAAGGGATATCATTGCGACATGAAAAGAATTGATAAGGAATAACATGCTTTTCGCATAAATGGACGATACCAGCTGAAGATTGAGCGTCACTGGCATACCGTTGATTTGCATTGTATTTAATTACAGGGCCTTTATTCATTGAAGGAGCATGGCGCGGATCGTGCTTTTCCATATAATTGGGATGCAAGGCATGCGCTAAATCTACAGATAAACATAAAGATTGGGGCAAAAGACTCAAAAATTGTTCTCTAGAAAGTTTTAAAGCTATGGCTATACGTTCTAAAATCTGTAGAAGAAAAGGGGAGTCAGCTCCCTGGGCTGTTTGCGAGCCTATTTCTTCATTGTTCCAAAAGACAGCTAAGTTCAAAATGTGTTTTTGAGGATGACTAGTTTTAAGGGCTGTCATGCCTGCATGCACGCTAGCCAGGCTATCTAGACGATAGCCGCTAAGCATTGTAGAGCCTATAAGCTTGGCTCTCTCTAAAGGATATAAGAATAAATCATGGCTTAAGATGTATTCGAAAGGGTCTTTTATGTTATCTTCCAATATTTTCAAAAGGTATGATTGCTGGGAATCTGCATCTAAAGCGGCCAAGGCTGAAAAATGCTCTTGTTTGTTAAAATAGGGGCCTCTTTCATTAGCTTCACGGTCAAGGTGGATGGCAAGCTGAGGAATGATTAATGGATGACTATTAATATTGACTAACGCTTGTTTAATTTCATGGTTAGAGCCAGCTAAAAAGACCCTTCCCGCTAGGCCTAAGTCTCGGTTAAACCAGGAGGTGAGAAGAGGCGCTCCATAAATTTCGGTAGCAAGCATAGTCATATTATCGCGGCGAAATTCAGGGTTAGGCTTTAATTTGAAGCCAGGGCTGTCTGTATGTGAGGCAATCAGGTGGGCTTTTTTGAACGATTCATGAGGAGTGATAAAAGCACAAATAGAAGACCCATTACGTTTAAGAAAATAACCTTTGCCTTTTTCTAGTTCCCACTCTTGGGCTTCTTCCAGTTCATTAAATCCTTCAGCAAGAAGAGATCTGCCTATATAATCTACTGCATGCCAAGCTGTGGGAGCTTGATCGAGTAAAAGCATTAAATCGTCAATAAGCGAGTTAGACATGATGAGAGTCCGTTTTTTATATAAGTTAGGGGAAATTGGCTTTTTAGAAAATTTATTTTCTATGGTCTATCAGCGAGAGTAAAAGATAAGCAATAAACATAAAAGTTTTAATTTATATCTCTCTAATCTTTTTTATTATTTACTTAACTTTTTCATTGCTGGTCATACTCTATATAGCCTCATTCAAGGAGGTTAAGGCAAAGCTACCCCACAAATTTCCTCAGCCTCGGCTGAAAGGTATAAACCTTAAAAGTTTACCTGCGGATAAAAAAAATATGAGAAGCTTGGGCTTTTAATTTTTATCCTCATGGGGAACCAGCTTGTCTACTCCTAGGTAGCTCTGCAATACTTTGGGGATATTAACAGATCCATCCGCATTTTGATTGTTTTCGAGCAAAGAAACCATTAGACGCGAGGTAGCTAAGCCGGAACCGTTGAGTGTATGAACAAATTCAGGTTTTCCTGCCTTTGCTGAACGAAAGCGGATATTGGAACGTCTAGCTTGAAAATCTGTGCAATTGGATACAGAAGAGACTTCATAGTACCGGTTCTGGCCTGGCAGCCAAGCTTCAATGTCTACAGTACGAGCCGAAGCGTAGGACATATCTCCAGTTACTAGCAAGGCCATGCGATAGTGAAGTTCTAATCCTTGCAAAATTTCCTCTGCGTTATTTAACATTTCTTCAAATAGAAGAGGACTTTGCTCAGGGGAGCAAAAGCAAAACATTTCTACTTTATTAAATTGATGGACGCGAATTAAACCTCTTTCGTTAGAGCCTGCTGCGCCGGCCTCTCGGCGAAAGCAGGGAGTGTAAGCAGTATATTTCAAAGGAAGTTCCTCTGAATTTAGAATTTCTTGAGCATGGAGGCCATTTAAAGGAACTTCTGCAGTAGGTATCAAATAAAGGTGGTAATCCTCATCATGGATTTTAAATTGTTGATTTTCAAATTTAGGCAGCTGCCCGGATCCATACTCAATTTCTTTTCTTACCAAAAGAGGTGGCATCCATTGCTCAAAACCATTTTTAATTTGAACACTAAGCATATATTGAATGAGTGCCCACTCTAAGCGAGCACCTAGACCTCGATAGACAGGCCAGCCGGATCCGGAAATTTTGGCGCCGCGTTCGAAATCAAATAGTTTTAATTTTTCGTTTAGTTCGACATGATTTTTGAAAGCAAAATCAAAATTTCTTTTGTTTCCTACCTCTTTAAAGATGACATTATCCTTAGGATCGGAAGAAACCTTAATATCTTCCATAGGAAGGTTAGGAAGCTTAGAAATTTCATAATTAAAAGAGTATTCTACCTGCTGACATTGATGCTCAAGCGAATGGATCTCATCAGCCATGGAAGCCACTTCTTTAACCATTTCGCTAGCATCTTGGTTGAAGCGCCGCATTTCCCCAATTTTTTGAGAGAATTCATTGCGGGTAGCTTTTAAAGTCTCTAATTGGGTTTTTAAAGTACGCAATTGCGTATCTAAATCCATCACCACCGTTAAATTGATGCTAGGATCTTTTGTTTTTAGTTTAGCCTCTATTCCTTTAGCATCTTTGCGCAGGAGCTTAATGTCTAGCATAAGGGATAACATCCTCGATTATTTTTTTTCGTTTATTATAAAATGTAAAACCTTTAAAAGGCAAGGAGAGGAGAGAAGAGGCAAGCTAGGTCTGCTTTAGCTAGGATAGCAGCCGTAGGTCTTAAACTTAAGCTTTTTTAATTTTATTTTCTACTCTTCCATTTGCTCAGTTTTTTCTTGAGTCTCTTTGACAGATCTCCTATATTCGTTTTTTTGTGTAAACCTTCTACCATCAAAGCTATGAAGATCAACAATTTAATGTTTACCTTAGGATGTCTAGGCTTTTTATTAGGTCTTCCCTTCCTGCAAGCAGTGGAAAATAAGGGCTACACCTTGATTGAAGATAAAGCTTCATTGAGAGTCAAAACTCCTACCTTTTCTCAAACGCAAGTACTTAAAATCAAGCTTAATAATGGTCTGCAAGCCGTTTTGATTTCTGATCCTCAAGCTGATCAGTCATCTGCAACTATGGTTGTAGAAGCAGGTAGCTGGCAAGATCCCGAGCAATATCCCGGTCTTGCTCATTTTGTAGAACATATGCTTTTCCTAGGGACAAAAAAGTATCCTAACGAATCAGAATTTCAGCATTTTATCACAGAGCATGGCGGATTTTCTAATGCTTTTACTGCTAATGATCACACTGCTTATATGTTTTCCATCGATAATGAAGCTTTTCCTCAAGCGCTTGATCGTTTTGCCAGTTTTTTTAAAGAGCCTTTATTTAATGTGTCGGGGATTTCGCGAGAATTGAAGGCTATTGATCAGGAATATGCTAAAAACTATGAAAACGATGATGTGCGCGAAGTTATGGTCATGAAGCATATACAGAATCCTCAACATCCTAATTACCGCTTTAACATAGGAAATTCTGCAACTTTAAAATCCGCTTCTCAGGAGATTTTAAAAGCATGGTATAATGAGCATTATAGCTCTAATATTATGCGCTTATTGCTTGTATCTAACTTACCCTTAGAAGAAATGAGACGGTTAACGGTTGAGGAATTTGGTGATATCTCTGATAAACACAAGGCTTGTTATGTTCCTGCTATGGACCTAAACAATCCTGATATGCAAGCTAAACTTTTTTATATCAATCCTATCCAGAATATACGCAAATTAACGTTGGTATGGGATTTACCTCAAGAATTTGCCGAGATGAAAGACACTTACCCTGATCGTCTGGTTTGCCAGGTATTAGGACATGAAGGTAAGGAGAGCTTATTAGCGCAATTGAGACGGGAAAAATTAGCAGAAAATTTAGGATGCAGCACTTTTAATTTAGGGGAAAAAAATTTAGTTTTGTTTGTGCAAATGGATCTTACCGATAAAGGAGTTCAATCTGTTGATCAAGTAATCTTACGTTGTTTTCAAACTCTAGCGTTAATGAAAGAGAAGCCTTTTCCTCGCTATATCTTTGATGAGGTCAGGCAAATTAACTTACTCGACTATGAATATCAACAACGCGAAGATGTATTTACAACGGCTATGAAAAATGCCGACCTTTTAGTTAGAGAAAATATAGCCACTTATCCAGAGCAAACTAAAGTGATTCAAAAATTTAGCCAGGCAGATGTTCAGAAGCTCTTGGATTATTTGACTCCCTCCAACTGCCGTTTTTTGATTCAAGCACCCCCTTCCCTGACAGGAGTAGAACCTACCCATCAAGAAGAGTGGCTACAAGTTGCTTATGCAATGCAAACCGTAGATCCCTTTAAAATGCAAGAATGGGCATCTGCTACCCCTATTGTCGAGATTGCTTTGCCTCCTCCTAATCCTTTTTTACCTCGATCTTTGGATTTGCTTCATGCCTTGCCTAGCAAAGCGACAAAACTTCCCCGCCTGCCTTGCCCGCAACTCATTGAAGACTCAGAACATGGTACGATTTACTATGCAAAAGATCAGCATTTCCTCATTCCTCAACTTTATTTAAATTTTAACATTAAAACTCCTGAAGTAGATATAGGGGATGCTGATAAAATTGTGCTGGCCGATATTTATGTCAAAGCGGTCGAAGAAAATCTTAGCAAATTTAGCTATTCGGCCACCACGGCAGGCTTAAATTTTAATGTAGCACGTAGCGATTATGGTCTGGCCTTTAAGATCAATGGTTATAACGACCATGCTTTTCTTTTATTTGAAGGAATTCTTAAACACTTAAAAGAGCTAAAGCTTTCAGAACAAGCATTTAAAATATTTAAACAGTCAGTGCTAAGGCGCTATCAAAACTTTACAAAAAAAGCTCCTTTAAAAAGAGCTAAAGAGCTCTTTCAACAAACGATCTATAAAAGATATGCTACAGAACAGCAGAAAATAAATGCTATACGTAAGCTCTCCTTTGCTAAGTTTCAGGAAGATATTCAGTCGCTATTTAGGCAGTCTTTTGTTGAAGGATTGATTTACGGAAATGTCACCGAAAATCAGGCTAAAGAATATGCAGATAAGTTAATCAAAACTTTAGATAGCGCGCCTTATCCCAAGCCAATGCACAAACATGCTGAAATAATTGATTTATCTCCAGCGGAAGGCCCTTTTCTTTTGGAAATAAAAATTCCCGTCCAAGGTAGTGCTGCCTTATTAGCTATCCAAAATCCTAGCTTTACATTTAAAGAACGTGCTGCCCAGCAGATATTGATGAAAGCAATGAAGGAGCCCTTTTTTGCTGAGCTACGCACGCGGCAGCAGACAGGTTATCTTGTCTCCAGTGCAGCCGAAGAGATTGAGCGTAAGCTGCTTCTAGCATTTGCTGTACAATCTAACACTCATGCTCCTCGTGATCTTTTAGCGCGCTTTGAACTGTTTATTGAAAGTTTTATACAAGGATTGGATAAAAATTATTTAGCTCCCAAGAATTTTGATATCATTAAAAATTCGCTTTTAGAAGAGCTTGAGAAACCTCCCCATAATATGGAATCCATGGGGGCTCTTTTACATAGCTTAGCCTTCAAATATGAGGGGCGTTTTGATTGGATAGATAAACGCATTCAAGCGCTTAAAGCACTCACATATGATGAGCTGCTAAGCTTTGCGCATGCGTGTATAGGCAAAGGCAATAAACGCCGTCTAGGTTTGCTTATAAAGGGGCCTATGGATAAAGCCAAAGGGCTGTATTACACTTTAATAAATACACCTGATCAATTTAAGCAAAGAAGTACATTTTCCTCTAGCGGGGGAAATGAGGAAAAGGAACGTAAGCTTGAATAAATTATACGCTTTCGAGCAGCTCTTTATGTAATCATATACTTAGTAAAAAGCTTGTTTTTACTGATAGAGTCAGCCTGGGAAAAGGTTGATTTCTTTTTTGATGATGCAGACGTAGTTTCTTTAAAAGGTATTAAAAGTGTTTTAAATCTTTAGAGATGATAGAAGGACACTGCTAGAGTTATAAAGGGAAATCAATCAGATTTTTGCTATGAGCTTGTTCGTGAAGGGTGGGGAGGGGCATAGCTTCTGGCAAGATAATACTGTTGCATAACAAGTTCCCAGATGTATTGAGCACGAGCTATACGCCTAGCTTTTTTATCTAAATGTTGACTCCCAGGAAAATTAATCATATCTATTTCCTGTCCAAAAGATAAGTGTACTGGAGCGCATTTTGCTTGGCGTCTTTCTCCTAGTTCTTTTTCGACACTCTGAGGAGGAGGTAATAAATCGTATGTGGACAAGCTTAAAGGATAAAAATGGGTTTTTTTTCCCGAATGCTGAGCCATTAGCCAAAACATCTCAATACTAGGGGCATCAAAAGGAGCTATTTCTACTTGACCGGTATTTATATTGGCACGGTCCCTGCCACCACTGGGGGCAACATAAATACATTTGCCTCCTTCAGCAAGCAGTTGGCTCATTTGATGCATGACACGCTGATTATAAAGAAGCTTTGCTTGTTTCTTTTCAGGAGGATTCTCAATATGCTTTTTAGAGAAAATACATAATAAGTTACATCCTTTACTAAGAGGAATGGCTAAGGGATCTGTAATGACTCGATGTCCCGCTACAAAAATCATTTCCTCTGCCAAACGAGTATGGTCTTTTTCTAACATTAGGCAAATAACTTGAGGATCAGGTTCAATTTGGTGATTAGCTAATAATATAACATTTTCTTGATTAGCTAGATGCGTTTCAATTTCTTCAATATGTTGAGCGTGGTGAATTTTAGAATGAGCAAACACAATAAGAGGGCGCATCATTTCTAATCCCAGACGATAGTAGTCATAGGGAGCGCGAATAGCACGATGATAAGGCTCAAATGAATAGGGTTGTTGGTTTTCTTGAATGACAAATTGTAGATATTGAGTGATAATGGGTTCATAAGCTGACATAGGCTTATTATTTTCAGTGACAGCTTGGGCAAAACTTAGATAAAAGCCTTCAAGAATTTCATATTGCTTGGAATCAAGGGCTTCCTCGCTTTTTAGGCTTTTCAACAGTTTCATGTAGCCCATACCAAACCTCAGACATCTATTTTTTTATTATTGATCGTGGATAGGAAATGATAATCGTTAATGTGCATATTGTCATCAGTAGCAATTTGAAGGTGGGCGTTTAATTCTTCGGCCAGCTTAAATAAATACTGTTGGTCAATAACTTTTAGATATTTCTCTAGTTCAGGATGAATGATAAGTTTTAAAGCAAACTGCTGGTGGCATCCAATTACTTTCTTAAGGGCTCTCTCAATCTCGATAGAGATGCTTTCGTGCGTTTTAACAAGGCCACTGCCTCCGCAATAAGGACAGCTGCAGAAAATAGTCTGGTGTAAAGAACCTCGATTACGTTGGCGTGTCATCTCAACTAAACCAAATTCGCTCATTCCCAAAATTGTGCATTTTGCCGAATCCTCTTTCATAAATTCTTTGAGACGTTCTAAAACTCGGCGTTGATTTTTACGTAAACGCATATCGATAAAATCGCAAATGACTAATCCTCCCACGTTACGCAAGCGTAATTGACGCGCAATTTCTTCCGTAGCTTCTAAGTTGATCCTTACTAATGATTCTTCTACGTCTGTCTTGTTACTAGAGCTTCTGCCGGAATTGACATCGATCGTATGCATGGCCTCGGTACGATCGAAATAGAGATAACCTCCGCTAGGTAACCAAATTTTACGGCGTAAAGTCTTCTCTATTTCTCTCTCTACATTAAAGCGTTCAAACATCGGAATTTTATCCCGATAATATTCGATGCATAAGGCATGTTCATTGGCGTAGCGGCTATATAAGCGCTTGCATGTTTGATAAACGTTATAATCATCTATCAATATTCTTTCATACCGTTTATCGACCGCATGGATCACTGCACGCTTGATAATATCGGATTCAGCAAATAAAAGCGTGGGCTCATTGGATTTTTTAAAGTTCTCCATGATACTATTCCAGGTGTTGAGTAAATCATTAGCTTCTTCAATCAACATCTCAGGAGTGGCAATCGCACTAGCCGTGCGACAAATTAAACCCATATCTTTGGGCATTTCAAAAGCACGAATTAACTTTTTTAATCTTTCACGTACATTGCGATCTTCAATTTTACGAGAAACACCCCGGTGAATAGAGTTGGGAAGCAGGACTAGATAGCGCCCCGCGATGGAAATGTTAGAGGTTAAACGGGCACCTTTTGAGCCAATAGGCTCTTTGACCACTTGCACTAAAACATTCTGGTCAATTTTCATGACCTGTTCAATATCTAAATTTTGCTGCTGCTTATCATCTAGGGTTTTGATGTCATAATCTAAATCAAAATCCATCTCATAAACTTGCTCGAATTTTTTAGTGTTTTCAAGGATGTCAGAGATATGAATAAAACCGTTTTCCCCTTCATTAATATCAATAAAAGCAGATTGAATGTTATGAAGAATATTAGTAACTTGGCCCCGGTAGATGTTGCCTGTTAACTGTCTTTCTTTTTTTCTTTCTACGATCAAGTCATGTAGCTGGCCGTGGCGCAGATGAGCATAGCGGATTTCTTTTGATTCAATATTTAAAAGGATTTCGTCCATTGTAATTACCTATTTTGGACGAAAAGTGTTTGAGCTAAGACGTGGAATGTCTAGAGATCAATAGGCTAAGATCATTTTCTTAAGCGTCTTTCATGATTATAGATGAAAAACATGCTAGCTTTGCAAAACTGTAGGGGCATCCTTGTCTGGCCATAAGCTTACCAAAGTGATCTACCAAAGACATTAAATGCCTGGATATGTGTTGAACTTTTATGGTATTAACATCCTAGCATTTAGGCTATTGAAAAAGCCCTTACACTTTTCGTAATTTAAAGGGCTATCATAGCCGATAAAGCTGTTATTAGCTAGAAAAAAGAGCGAGATAGATCATTCTAACAAGCTTCTTTGGGAAATGGATAATAAGAAATTAATTCTGCAGCTTTTTAAAAAAATAATTAATTCAATCTTAAGAGTAATTTTTAGGCTAATATAAACAGAAGCGGGTGGAATTGACAGGCTTTAGCGAGTCTAGGGGAGCTGGGCTTGCTTTTTTACTGGATAAAAATCAACTCTTTGAGTAGAATTTTAAGAATGAACGAAGCATTTAAAATATATATTGAACAACTTAGAGATGGTCATGCAGAAGCTATTGTTGAAAAGCTTAGTCCTGAGTTTTTAGATATTCATGAAAAAGAGTTAAGCTTTGTTGACCCAGTGATCGTAGAAGGGGAAGCCTATTTAGCAGAAAACGATTTGGTCTTGCACTTTGACATTCAAACGTTTGCTACTCTCCCGTGTGTAATCTGCAATGAAGCGGTAAAAACACCGATAAGATTAGAAAATTTTTATCATACCGTGCCGGCAGAAGAAATAAAATCGGGAATTTACAACTTTCAGGAGATGCTAAGAGAAAATATTTTGTTGACCGCTCCTTTTTTTGCAGAATGCAATAACGGCCAATGTCCTCAGAGGGGCGAGCTTAATAAATTTTTTCGAGGTAGCGATTCTTCCGACGGTAATTCAGAGGATGAAGGGTACCATCCCTTTGCCCACTTATAAACTTTATAATTTGATGAGGAGTTAACACCCCATGGCAGTACCACGTAACCGTCATTCTAATGCCCGCAAAAATTCTAAGCGCGCGCACCATGCAAAAAAGCCTAAACAATTAGCTAATTGTTCTAACTGCCAGTCTCCTAAGCTGCCGCATGTAGTTTGTCCATCTTGTGGACAATATAATGGGCGTGTTGTTATGGCTCGAAAAGCTTAGTTTAAAGGAGAACTTGAATATTGCGCATCGGGATTGACTTAATGGGGAGCGATAGCTCGCCAACGATAATTTTTGATGCTCTTATTCAAGCGCTTAATCAATTAACTCCCTCTCTTAGGCTTATAGCTTTAGCTACTCAATCCGTTATCGACGAACATATGGCTAAAGCAAAAGCAAGTCTGCCTGCAGAAAAGTTTAATCGCTTAACTTTTTTACCTGTGGCCAATTTTGTAGAAATGGGGGAAGATCCTCTGGTTGCTCTACGCCAGAAAAAAAGATCATCGACTGCTGTAGGAATCAAGCTTCTTAAAAAAAAACAGATAGATGCCCTAGTTTCTGCCGGTAATACAGGCGCTTTAGTTGCTAGTGCTACTCTTTCTTTGCCCAAATTGCCTGGTATCACACGACCTGCCTTATTAGCAGTTTTGCCGACAAAAAATGGCTCTTTAGCTATTGTGGATGTAGGAGGCAATGTCTCTTGTAAAGCAGAGCATTTGGTAAAATATGCTTACATGGGGGCTGCCTATCAAAAATGCACGAGCGGTATAAAAACACCTAAAGTTGGGCTGCTGAATATTGGATCTGAATCTAAAAAAGGCACTTCTGTTGTTCGTAGAGCCTATCAGCTTTTAAAAGATGTTTGCCAGCGCTCTAGTGAGGGTGTTCCTTACATGGAGTTTCATGGCAATATAGAAGGGCGAGAAGTTTTCTATGGAAAGGTAGATGTATTAGTGACGGATGGATTTACAGGTAATATTCTTGTTAAAACCAGCGAAGGGCTAGCGGATTTTATTTTTGAATATTTAAGGGAAACTCAACATGGTTATCCTCTAAGCTCTTTACATGAGCCTTTAGAGTATTTACAAGCTCTTTTTTACTATGCCGAATACCAAGGAGCTCTTTTATGTGGTGTAGAAGGCCTCGTCATTAAATGTCATGGACATTCTAATACTAAAGCTTTTTTTAATAGCATTAGAGGTGTAAGTTATATGATCGAAAATAATCTTTTAATGCAAATTAGGGATGCTTTAAATTAAGCATTTGCCTGACCCGTTTAAAATAAGGCAACGCTCTCTTTTGATAAAGCTCTTAGCAGCCATGAAATAAAGAGCTTAAGAAAAGCTTGAAAACCTTACCGACTTATATCTTTAGTTAAGCTTTGTTCTTTTTAACGTAGCCACTAAAGAGCATGAATCACGCTTATTGCCACTCCCCAAATGCGTAATTCCGTATCCTCAGTGATTTCAATAGGGGCATAAGCTTTGTTTTCAGCCACTAGCATGAGCCTATTCGCTACTCGACGTAGGCGCTTGACAGTTAACTCACCATTTAAAGAAGCGATAACAATTTTTCCTTCCGAGGGTTCTATGCTTCGATCAACGACTATAATATCATTATGATGAATCCCTGCATTGACCATCGAGTCTCCACACACCTTTAAAAGGAAAGTGACATCCGGCTCTTTAATCAAAAGTTCATTTAAATCAATCCTTTTTTCGATATCTCCTTCACCTAAGGAAGGAAATCCGGCGTTAATGCGAAACTGGTAAAAAGGTATACGATAAAATTTATTTTGTATAAATTTTAAAATATTTTGAATCTCACTTGCTGGCACTTGAATAGCTTTAGTCTCTTCCATAAATTTTCTACTCTAAAAAAAATAACTATTTTAATGAATGGTTATGAATCATCCTTACCTTGTTGTCAATAGATTTTAGTTGCCTGGCACCCTAAGAATCAAAATGTTTCATCATCATTTATAGAGGCCTATTGCTAAACTGTAGATAAGCTGATTGATCGGTGTTTATAAGAGCATTTTCGAGCATATGAGAATAATGGTCTAGATTAATGTGAGCAGGATAGGAGATAGGGGAGCCAATCGTCATATAAATCTTGGAAAAAGGTTGAGGAAGCATCATTTTATCCCAACTTTTTAATTGCCATAAGCGGTTAGCTGACCAGCTGAAAGGAAATACGGTAGCAGCTGTCTGTTTAGCTGCTAAAGCAAGACCGGGCTTGACTTGATAACGTGGCCCGCGAGGGCCATCCGGAGTAATTAAAACTATATCTGAACTATTTTTTAATCTGTTGATCATTTCCTTCAAAGCTGCATGCTTGGCATTGTGCTTAACACGGATAGTACGTCCATTTTTAAAACTATTCGCGAATAATGCTAAGGGTTCTCCGTCACGACTTTGGCTAATGAAGGCCGTATAATTAAATTGTGGAGTATAGGTTTGGAAAATAGTCGCTACCAACATCAAGCGATTATGCCAAAGCATAAGAATACAATTTCCCTGCTTAGCTTGTTTACAAAATTCTTCCAGTCCTTCCAATTGAATGCGACAAGTCATCAGCAAGAGTTTTAAAAAAGTTTTGCCAGCATAAGCAAGTACACGAGGGACTAAATAATGAGAAAAATAACGTTTAATAGCTTTCATGATAATAAAGAATGGATGGCATGCGCGGCATTCTGGCTGGCAGGGGCTCCTTGAAAAAGCTCAATAATTTGCTGGCATCCTTCTAGGCAACGCGCTCTTAAAGGGCCTGCATGAATGTTTCCTAGCTCTTTTGCGACCTTCTTAGGGGTAAAGCCTTCTGCTATAAGCTCGGGAAATAGACGTTGACCACTGAGTATATTAACAATGCAGTAGTAAGGTAAATTCAATTTAATTATAAATTTAGCAATTAGCCAATTAAGATTAGAAAGCTGATAAACAACCACTGTAGGACAGCAATGCAGTGCTAATTCAAGGGTAACTGTCCCAGATTTGGCTATGGCACTATGACTATTATGCATCAAATCGTAGGTGTGGGCTTTATCCACAATAAAGGTATGAAGCAAGCGATGCTTCTTGAGGATTTTTTCAATAAGCGGCTTAAGGGATGCGTTAGAACAAGAGATGCCAAAAGTTGTGGAAGGATTTTCTTGTTGAAAAAGGAGAGCCGCATCTAATTGTTTGGAAAGATTACTTTTGATTTCAGCTTCCCGGCTGCCGGGAAAGATGGAAATCAACAAATGCTCGGGTGAACAAAATTGACTTTTCCAAGAAGGGGCGTAAAGGTATTGGGAAATATACTCTTGGAGGGGATTGCCCACATACTGGACTTTAAGAGAGGTAGGCTTAAAGCTTATGTTTTCAAAAGGATAAATGGTTAATAGCATATCTAATGTCTTAGCCATATGTTGGATACGCTTTTTGCCCCAAGCCCATACAGAAGGGCAGATGTAATGGACGAGCTTACCTTTATATCCTGCTTTGCGCAGAGCCTTAGCCATACGTAAATTAAAGCCTGGATAATCGATGAAAATTACTAATTCAGGATGAGTGTTTAACACATAGTCGCGTATATAATAAAATTGTTTATAAAGGCTAGGCAAAGCTTTAATGACATCCGAGAAACCCATGACAGCAAATTTTTCCATAGGCATAATGTTGACAATCCCTTCTTCTCGCAAAGCAGGGCCAGCCACTCCACTGAACCAACAGCTAGGGTATAGCTCCTTAAAAACTTTCACTAAGTGAGCACCATGCAAATCTCCACTAGGCTCTCCCGCAAAAATAAAGAGATGTGGCTTGAGATTGTCGTTACTTTTCATTAAGCCCCCACACGTTTTTCGTTCCTAGGATTCTTAGAGAGAAGCATGAGATTGCGAATATAAGGGACAATGCCTAGTGTAGGGCCTATCATATTAACCGGGTCATAGATCCGAATAAAATAAACGATTGAAAAAAAAGCTCCTAAGAGGCTAATCCACCAAAATGGAGCGCTGAGTTGACTTGTATGAGTCTTTTCAAGTTGCCACCATTGTATCCAAAAACGACAATTGAATAGAAGGAGGCCTATAAAACCAACAATATGCCAAGAAGGATGGATGAGCAAGCTATTAGAACTCCATGCATGACTAGGTAAACGTAACCAGGCCGAATTATTCTCGGCTAAGTAAAGTTGTTGAAAATAAAAAGTTAGCGTCGTTAGCACTAGAAGGCTTAGCATGATTTCTATAACCTTTGCTAGGGGTGGACGCTGAGAACTTTCTTTCATAAGATTAAGATTACGCCAGGAAATAACAGCATTTATGACTTGAACAATGCCGACATGAAATTGCATCTGGATAAAGGAATGAACAAGTAAAAGAAGGTTTCCCATTAGAGATAGCTTCCAAAAAAGAGGTGTAACTACACTTTTTCTGCAAATTTCGCTTCTAAGCCATTGAATGATAAAGCGTGCCCCAAAAGCTAAGGAGGCTATAAATCCTAGGGGATAAAAGATTTCACGCCACTGCTCGCTCATGGTAATTCTTTATTAATCTGATATTTTAGCTGACGTTTTTTCATCCAGCGTACAGCCGCAAGATCTGCAATCGTATTAAAAGATCGATTAAAAAAATTATATTTGGTTTTGCCTTTTATACGCTCGCGATGGTTAACAGCAACTTCTTGTACTACCAATCCTTCAATTTTAAAAAGGGCGGGAAGAAAACGGTGCATGCCATTGTACATTTTGATTTTATGCAAAGCAGAGGTGCGATAGATCTTCAAAGAACAACCTGTATCGCTTATGCCATCCTCGCAAATTGAACGCCGAATCAAGTTAGCTACTAGGGAGATAAGCTTTTTTGATAAAGGATCTTTACGATTGATACGTACTCCACATACCAAGTCACAATTGTTGATCGCTTCTACCAGTTTAGGAATATCTGCAGGATCATTTTGCCGATCTCCATCTAAGGTGATTACAAATTCTCCTTTGGCAGCTTTAAAACCTGCAGCAAAGGCGCTAGATTGTCCATAGTTTTCCTTAAAAACTAGCACCTTTAGATAATTTTTTTTATGCAATAAGTGAGTTAAAAGAGCAAGTGTTTGATCTGTAGAGCCATCATCTACACAAATAAGCTCCCAAGGTTTTTCTAAATCGAGCATGATGGGCTCAAGCTCTTCAATGAGCTCAACAATATTGTCCTCCTCATTTTTAAGAGGGATAACGACTGAGTATTGAATGGTCATGGATAGCTTAGGCTTTAAATGAATAAGGATGTATCATATCATCTTAAGATTTACCTAGACAAGAGGTTTTTTAATAGGGATCTAAAGTTAGGCAAACCTTGCATGATTAAGCAAAAGAGGAATAGAAAATGCTGGCCTTAAATTTGCCTTTCTCTTCATGCTTGGCAGCCTGTAAAAGAGTTTAAAATGCAGTTATAAAGTTAAAACTTTTGCTAAATTAATTTGTTTTTAATCCACTCAGCTCCCTCTTTAAAGGTAGCAGGTAAGGTTCCGTGGCCTTTGTAACCTATAGAAGAGGAAATGATTAGTTCTATAGCAGGAGAGCGGTGTCCTTGCTGGTAAGCGGCCTCGGCCAGCTGGTGGATAAAATCAAAGCAGGCATAGGTGCCAACTCTGTTGTCGCGATTGCCAATATAAAAGCGAAATTGTTTATTGACTAGCTGATCGATAAGGCTATGTAAATCCCACCTTTTTTCTAGGCTGTTTATTTTTTCTAAAGATGAAATTTTAGTCATAGGAGCAAAACCTAGGACATATTTGAGGCGCGGTTCCCGGGCAGCTAAATGGGTGGCTACAAACCCTCCACGCGAGAGCCCCCCTACAGCTATCTTCTCTTCATCTACAAAACCTTGTTGAATAAGATAATCTATATTTTTTATACAGCTTTGGAGGAAATGAGGAAAAGAATGCGAATGAGTGACCAATTGCTGTGTCCATAGGGCTAGCGCCTGATTAGGATCATATCCTTCCCCATGAAAAGGAAGCGTAAACGAATAACAGCGTATAGGAAATTTTTCTAGAAAAAGTACAGGCTGATTGTAAGGCTCTTGATAAAGACTCTCTTTCGCTGAAAGAGCAAAATAAAAGAAAGCGGGTAAAGGACCGGCAGCAAGAGGTTCTCCTTGCATATAAATGGGCAAACTCGTAGGAGAAGCTATAACCTCTTGGCGCTTCATGCCTTCTATTCCTCATTTTCCCAAGCTTTGATATCTTTTTTTTGCGTTCGAGGAGGGCGCTCGTATCGCCTCTTTTTTGGGGGATGTGAATAACGATTAACCTGCGGAGGGCGGCTTGCATTTTTGTATTGGTCTCGCCAGTATATATACGCCTCTTGTAGGTGGGGTTGTATGCTAGCACGAATTTTTAGAAAAATAAGTGAAGCTTCAAATTCTTTATTGTGAACTAGTTTTGTGCGTAAATGTCGCTTGCCAGAAAAAGGTGTGAGACGGTATTGCGTGGATAGGATAAAATTCATTACGGCGCTATGACGGCGAGGAAAATGAGAAAACGAGGAAGTAACAAATCCCTTAATGAGAGAGGATGTAAGCATCATGATCTCGCCCATATGAGGGTGACGCCCTTTGTCAAGATAGTGGGTTTTAATTTCTTGTTCTAAGATGGGGAAAAGTATATTGCTGGTTAAAAGAGAGCGATCTAGAGTCTTTTTGCTGTAAAGATTGATTTGGTCAGCAGTTGTCAAATAGCGGTAAATCTCGTTTTCTTGATGACTTTGAATAAAATGAGCTAGGCAGGGAAAAATAAGTTCTAATAGGCCAGCTTGGGTCATCAGGTGAAAAAAGGGCGAGGAGTAACCTGATTCTAGCATGCGAAAGATCTCTTCCAAAATCCTGGCAGGTGAGCTTTTAATTAACTCCTTTTTGCATGCAAGTAGAGCAGTTTGTACTTCGGGAACGACGGTAAAGTTGTAGCGAGCTTGAAATTTCAATAAGCGGATCATGCGCACAGGGTCCTGCTTGAAACGGGTAGAAGGCTCTCCAATCGTCCTTAAAACTCTTTTATGAATATCTTCCCATCCACCCACATAATCAATCACGCTATGATTACTAGGATCATAAAACAAGCCGTTAATAGTAAAATCGCGGCGTAAGACATCTTCTTCGGGGGTGCCCCATACGTTATCTTGAATGATTAGATCACTATCATTTTCTCCTGAACGAAAAGTGGCTACCTCTAAGATTTTAGGTCCAAACCGTACATGCGCCAATCGAAAACGGCGGCCAATCAAAAGGCAGCTTCTGCCGAAAAGCTGTTTAATTTGCTCGGGCTTGGCCGAGGTAGAGATATCGAAATCTTTAGGGGTTTTCTTGATAAGAAGGTCACGGACACCCCCACCTACTAAATAAGCTTTAAAGCCAGCTTCTTTCAATCGGTTGATTACATAAAGGGCATCTTTATCAATCAAGTGATGCTCGATCTCATGATCTGTCGCATGAAAAATTTTAGCTTGCAAAGGCTTTAGCTCTCCTTAATCAGCTGTTTGTAGATAATAGATTGTCGATTTTGTTTCATTTGTCAAGCCCTTTTATGCAAGATCTTAAGGTGATAAAAAGCTTTTGCAAAGAAAATCATCCCCTCAATGATATGATATTTTAAGCCAGACCTCAGCAAAAGTCAACTTCAAACCTTATAGTTTAATAAAACTCTAAAATGAATTGAAACCCTTTACTGCTCATTTTCAAAATCAGTTTTTCTCTCTACCATGCTTTTTATTACAAAGAAAGTGTAGGATAAATGGAAAAATGTATATACTCACCTATCATTTTTCTTGATTGCCGTCTAGATTTTTGATTAATTTATAGTTTTAGGGAGAGGTTGATGACAAAGAAAAGGACGAAAGTCTTTGGAACAGACGGGGTGCGGGGACGTGCAAATTATACTCCTATGACAGTAGAGATTGCCTTAGCTTTGGGCCGAGCAGCAGGCAAGATTTTTCGACGTCACAATGGTAAACATAGGGTAGTTATTGGCAAAGATACGCGTCTATCTTGCTACATGTTTGAAAATGCTTTAATAGCTGGTTTGTGCTCCATGGGAGTAGATACATTGATGGTAGGGCCTCTCCCTACTCCAGGGGTAGCTTTTATTACAAGAGCTTACCGTGCAGATGCTGGCATTGTTATTTCAGCTTCTCATAATTCTTATTATGACAATGGAATTAAGTTTTTCTCTTCCGAAGGCTTTAAATTACCTGATGCTTGGGAAGCTGAAATGGAAGAATTGATTACTACGAATAGTTTTGAAGATAGCCTCCCTCTTGAGTTTGATATAGGAAAAAATAGCAAAATTAACGATGCAGATGGACGGTATATAGAATTTGTAAAAGCCACCTTTCCTCGTCGCTCATCTCTTAAAAATTTAAAAATTGCTTTAGATTGTGCGAATGGTGCAGGTTATAAAGTGGCACCTTTAGTATTTAGAGAGCTTGATGCCCAGGTATTTGTGTATGGTAATAGCCCGAATGGTCTAAATATTAATGATGGTTGTGGCTCTTTACATCCTGAAACTGTGCAAAAAGCTGTGATCGATCATCGGGCAGATGTAGGCATAGCCTTAGACGGGGATGCAGATCGCGTGATTATGGTGGATGAGAATGCGCAGATTGTAGATGGAGATACTATATTAGCAATTTGTGCACGGGACTTAAAAAAACAAGGGCTTCTCAAGAATAACAAAGTGATAGCAACTGTGATGTCAAATTTTGGCTTTATTAAGGCTATGAAAGCTGAACAAATAGAAGTGGTTTGCTCGCAGGTAGGAGATCGTTATGTCCTTCAAGATATGCTGAAGCATGAGGCTAATCTAGGTGGGGAGCAAAGTGGGCATATGATCTTCTTAGACCATAATACGACTGGTGATGGGCTAGTTTGTGCCCTACAAGTTTTGCGTATCATGATAGAGACCGATTCTAAGCTGTCGGATTTAGCTTTAATTGTGCAACGTTATCCTCAATCTTGCATTAATGTAAGTATTCAATCTAAACCTCCTTTAAATGATCTTAAAAATGTGCAAGAAACTATTGCTAATGTGGAAAAAATGCTGGGTGATGCAGGTCGCGTATTAGTACGCTATTCAGGCACAGAAAATATTTGCCGAGTAATGGTAGAGGGTCCTAAGTTAAAACAAGTGCAGCAAATGGCGCTTACGATTAGCAACAGCATTAAAGATGAAATAGGATTTTCTTAGCCGACTTCAAAGGAATGATTTATGTGCGGAATATTTGCTTATATAGGTTTTAGAAACTCGCTTGAGATAGCTTTAGAGGGACTAAAGAAAATTGAATACCGTGGCTATGACTCCGCGGGCGTTGCGGGTATCAAAGAAGGACAGATTGCCTACTGCAAAGAACTAGGCAAAATATCGGCTCTGGAGAAAGAGCTGCAAGCTTGTAATTTTTGCTTAGCAGACGCTGCCATTGCGCAAACACGCTGGGCTACCCATGGAGTGCCTAGCAAGATTAATGCTCATCCCCATTTTGATACGCCCCATTCCTTGGCTGTTGTGCATAATGGAATTATTGAAAATCATGAGAGCTTAAAGCAAGATTTGATTAAAAAAGGGGCTCGTTTTGTTTCTGAGACAGATACCGAAGTCGTGGCTCATCTAATTGGTAGCTTTTATCAAGGGAATTTTCTACAAGCTGTCCAACAAGCCTCGCATTTGCTAAAAGGAGCTTTTGCTCTTGCAGTTATTCATAAAGATCATCCCGATCAAATCATTGCTATCGCTCAAGAATGCCCTTTAGTGATGGGTGTCGGCAACAATGAAGTTTTTATTTCTTCAGACTCGAATGCTTTTTTAAATTTTACTCAGGATGTGATTTATCTAACTAACTCTGAAATCGCTGTGGTTAGCCATAAAGAGGTAAGGATATACAATTCTGCAGGGGATGAGATTGAAAAAAAGATTGAACGTCTACCTGTAACGGCTAGTGATGCTCATAAAGGCCATTTTGAACATTATACTCTTAAGGAAATTAACGAGCAGCCTCAGGCTATCTTCAACGCCTTAGAAGGGCGCTTTTCCGAGGAATATGGCACAGCAGTTTTTGAGGAGTTAGAGCTGGATCTGACAGAACTTTTAGCTGCCCAGCGCATTTTAATTTTAGGCTGTGGAACCTCCTGGAATGCCGGCTACGTGGCTTCTTACATGATCGAAGAAAAAGCACGTATACCTGTCGAAGTGGAAATTTCGTCTGAATTTCGTTATAAGAATCCTATTATTCTTCCGCATACTTTAGTAATTGCCATCAGCCAATCTGGAGAAACAGCAGATACTATAGCAGCCGTCAGAGAAATTAAAGCTAAAGGTGGAAAAGTAATTGCACTCTGCAATGTCGCAGGTTCCACATTGGCAAGAGAGGCAGATGCAACTCTTTTTTTAAAGTGCGGTCCTGAAATTGGTGTGTGTTCCACTAAAGCCTTCACAAGTCAATTAGTTGTGCTTGCTTTATTGACCTTAAGGATGGCTAGGATGCGGCATCTAGGAAAAAATGAGGGACAAGAATTTTTAAAAGCTTTACGGGTTTTACCCGAGCAAATTCAGTTAGTATTGGATAATGCTTATTATATAGAAAACGTCGCTAAAAAATATGCCCAGTATGAAAATTTTTTCTTTCTAGGGCGGCGCTATATGTATCCTACAGCTTTAGAAGGAGCTCTTAAGCTGAAAGAAATTTCCTACATTAATGCCAATGGTTATCCAGCAGGAGAAATAAAGCATGGACCTATTGCTTTAATTAATGGCCATTGTCCTACCGTAGCTCTTTGTCCTAATAAAACTACCTACGGTAAGCTATTGAGCAATTTGATGGAAGTGAAGGCGCGTAAAGGCCCTATCATAGCTATTGCTGAAGAAGGGGAAGATAGCTTGAAAGGAGTGGCTGATGATATTATACGCATACCTCCTACGTTGGATGAGCTAGCGAGCATTCCGGTTACTGTAGTTAATCAATTACTAGCTTATTATATTGCACGAGAAAGAGGGACAGATATTGATCAACCTCGTAATCTAGCTAAATCGGTTACTGTTGAATAATCGAAAGCCATTGTGGCTGCCTTTTTTTAAACCTATTCTAAACTAGCATTACACTATTTTAAATCTTATAGTTTAATTGTTTTTCCTCTTTTATTTTATTTTTTTCCGACCTTAATTTAAAAAACGTTAGACTATAATAGTTCAACATGATTTAAGGTGTTTTTGCCCTGAGATAATATTTTAGGAGAGTTTTTTATCAAAAAATGCTATATTTTCTTTACAAGTAAATCATTACA